>JAZDKH010000153.1:0-8331 GCA_043803325.1 Methanobacteriota archaeon
GAATAAAAAGTGGTTTGCTGACGGGTCAGAGATCGATATAGTAGATATGTATGCGTACCGTTCAGATGATTTTCTGGACGATATTACCTATACCTTAAGCCAGCTCAGATCAGTTGGGATAGATCAGGTTCTTGTCACTGACCTGACCAGGCAGGAGATCGGCATTCCCGTGGTCAGGGTGATCGTCCCTGGCCTTGAACACTACGCGATGGATCGAGACAGATCAGGAACCCGGTGTAGAAGTGCCAGACGTAATTATATACCTGGTTCCAAGCCTTCCCCAAGATGAAGCAGAGCAGATCCTCTCATCAGGGACTGGAGTGTTATATCCGCCACTAGTACGCCAGAGTGACCTTGCCATTGCTATTACGTGTTCTGGATATTTTAACCTCTCACCAGCACGATGATTCCGATGACGATAATTACTGCTCCTGATATTCTCTGGATACTCATCTGTTCATGAAATAAAAGAGCAGATGCAATAAATATGATGACGAACGTCAGAGCAATAAATGGGTATACATAAGAAAGATCAGCTCTTGATAAAGCAATAAGCCAGAATACGGTGGATAATCCATAGCATATCAGACCCCCGATGACCCATGGATTTCCTACTACTGTAAGTACTGAAGAAAGGGTGGCTGAAGACAATGGACCAATACCAGACATCCCAATCTTCCAGAGGATCTGTCCAGAAGATGCAAAGATAATTCCAATGAGAATGATAATGATTGTGCTCATCACCTTCCACCGGTTCTTATCTGCTCTTCTATTCGATCCAACTTCTTTGTTAAATAATCAATTATCAAGCCCATTGAAGTTAATTGAACTCCAAATAGGATAAAAAAAACAGAGATCAGAGGATAGTATTCATGAGTAAGCGTATAATGAGTAATTCGTTCATGCAAACTAAACAGCCCAAAAAGCACCCCGACACCAGATAATATCACTCCCGGCACAGAGATCATCTTTGCCAGTGGCGATGTCTCATGCCAGGCTATTGAGAGTAATGCACGGAGCATCCGATATCCATCACGTATTGGATGGAGTTTCGATACCCCGACACGTTCCCGATATTCGATGGGAATCTCGACAATAACATACCCAAGTTTTGCAGCCCGGACGGTCATCTTCGTCTCAAACTCAAGACTCTTTGCAACCACATGCAGAGAATCAAACATACTCCTCTTAAATGCCCGAAACCCTGTCTGACCATCAGTAATAACTTTACCACTGATCAAAGTTGCGAGGGTTGAAAAAATTGCATTTCCCGCACGATTGAAGAGGGGGATATTCTGTGATTCGATCACTCTCGAACCGAGGACGAGATCAGCACCCATATGTAATTCCCTGATAAAATCAGGTATATATCGTGCAGGATACGTGCAATCAGCATCAGTAAAGACAATTACTTCTCCGGTCGCATGCCTGACTCCTGTCATAAGTGCCCCGACTTTTCCCTGGTTCTTGTCATGTCTGAGCACCGTGATCTTTTCGTTCGAGTACCGTGATGCAATCTCAAAAGTCTCATCAGTTGAACCATCATCAACAACGAAGATCTCATCGACAAAGGGGGAGTACTCCTCGATAACCGGGCCGATCGCTTTGGCTTCGTTGAATGCAGGGACAACCAGAGAGACTCTCATACAGAAATCCTCTCAATAATCCGCACAAGTCCCTCCTCGAGGCCTATTCGGGGCTTAAAGTCCAGGAGTCGTTCAGCTTTTGAAATATCAGGTAATCGGCGCATCGGATCATCCTGAGGAAGTGGTTCATATGAGAGACCAGAAGATGAACCGGTAAGTCTGATAATTATCGCAGCCAACTCAGACACCGTATACTCAAAAGGATTACCGATATTCACCACCTCACCAGCCAATCCATCTCTTCCGGCAAGGGTGAGCAGGCCTGTCACTTGATCAGTGACGTAACAGAAACTCCGGGTCTGACTCCCATCACCGAAAATAGTGATATCCAGATTATTCTGTGCCTGATCAATAAACCTTGGGATTACTCTGCCATACACACCATCCGAACGCATCCGAGGACCGAAGGTGTTAAAGATTCGAACAATGCGGACATCGACTCCGTGCTGCCGATAATAGGCCATACAATATGCCTCACCTGCACGTTTCGCCTCGTCATAGCAGCCCCGTATCCCAAGGGTATTAACATTTCCCCGATATGTTTCAGGAGTGGGGAAGATCGCAGCTTCTCCATAGATCTCACTCGTGGAGGTAAAAAGAACCCGTGCCCCATGCTTTTTTGCAATTCCTAGTGCATTCCAGGTTCCGAGGGTATTTGATTTAAGAATCTGTATTGGATACTCAGTAAATTCAAGTGGTGAGGCCCGGGATGCCATATGAAAGACATAATCCACCTTTTCATCAATTTCCAGAGGCATAGAGATGTCATGATCCATGAACTCAAACCCATCTCTTCCTACCAGACGAGATATATTCTCCATCCGGCCACTTGAGAGGTTATCCACACAAAGAACCCTCGCCCCGAGCCCGAGCAATACTTCACTTAAGGTGGAACCAAGAAATCCAGCTCCCCCGGTGACTACTGCAGTAACCCCATGATACGGAAGGCTCTTTGTCCGGAATACGATCTCCTGAATATCCGGATCCTGAAATGATTCATTCATTGTAAGTTCTCAAGAATTTCTGTTAGGAACATTTTCATATCTTCACCAAACTCCGGGTGATTGAGAATGAGTTCGATATTCGACTTCATCCAACCGGGTTTATCGCCGATATCATACCTTCTGCACCGACTAACGAGCCCAATCGGTGCTTGTAGCATACGAAGTGCATCAGTGAGTTGGATCTCACCCCCATATCCCTTTGGTATCTTCCGAATCAGATCAAATACATCAGATTCTAGAAGATATCTTCCAATTGCGCCGAGATTTGATGGGGCATGTGCAGGGTCAGGCTTCTCAATTATATCCTTGATACTAAAAATTCCTTGCTCCATCAGGATTCCATCAATTATCCCATAATCCTTGATTTTTGCACGAGGGACTTCCTCTACTGCGATAACTGATGTATGATATTTATTATATGCAGTTACCATCTGAGCGGCACAGGGAGATTCCTCAGGTAAAGGGATAGTAATGGTATCCCCGAGGAGAACTACAAATGGTTCAGAGGAGCAATGTCTTTCTGCAAGAAGGACCGCATCACCAAGCCCGCGAGGCTCTTTTTGGCGAATATAGTGAATTTCTGCAAGTTCTGATAATTCTTCATACTGTGCAAGGAGTTCTTCATTCCCCTTCTCCCGGAGTCTTCTTTCAATCTCGCAGGAGTAATCAAAATGATCTTCAATTGCCCGTTTTCCCCGACCGGTCACAATAAGGATATCGTCCATTCCTGAGGCGATAGCCTCCTCGATAACATACTGGATTACAGGTTTGTCCACAACCGGGAGCATCTCTTTTGGTTGTGCACGGGTGATAGGAAGAAACCGTGTTCCGGCTCCTGCGGCCGGGATGACCGCAGTTCGTATCTTCTCATTCCTCACCAACATATTCCTTCAATTCCCTCTCCTGATACCATGTGTCTGCCATCAACGATTACCCTTGTCTTCATCAGAGCGAATTCATTACTTATATTTCGAAATTGAGGCCACTCAGTCATGATGAGTGCCCCATCCGCATCGGTGAGGGCTTTTACAGATGATGAACAGTACTCAATAGCAGGAAATATATTAGCCATATAATCCATCGCCATTGGGTCATATGCAGATATCACTGCTCCCAAATCGAAAAGTGCCTGAATTACTGGAATAGCCCGTGATTCGCGGATATCATCAGTATTGTCTTTAAAGGCTAGGCCAAGAATAGCAATTCGCTTGTCCTTCAGATCGCCTAATCGCTTTCGGAGTAATTCAACCATTTTCTGAGGTTGCTGGTCATTTACTGCAAGTGCCGCCTTCATTATGATAGGATCGACCCCTACTCCCTGTGAAAGATGAACAAGAGCCTGAACATCTTTGGGGAAACAGGAACCGCCAAATCCAGCTCCTGCATTGAGGAAATAAGGCCCAATCCTGGGATCCAACCCGACTGCTTCCATCACCTCGTATACATCAAGACCGAGATTCTTACACAGATTTCCGATTTCATTCGAGAATGAAATTTTTGTTGCCAGAAATGCATTTGCCGTATATTTTATCATCTCTGCAGCCGTGAGGGAGGTTCGGATTTTCGGGCAATCAAATGCCGCATATAATTCCGCTATTACCTGGAACGCACGATCGCAATCTGCTCCTATCACTATCCGATCAGGATTTAGAAAATCTTGAATAGCCCTCCCTTCCCGAAGAAACTCAGGATTCATCACAAATCCCAGATCCTGTTCAGTCTTTTCTGAAGCTGCCAGGACAATCGGCTTCACACATTCATTAGTCGTTCCTGGTGGAACCGTGCTTTTTACCGCAACAACCTGGTACAGATTACTCTTCCTGACAGCGGTCCCAATCTTTGAAGCAGCATCCTTAATGTACCGCAGATCCGCAGAACCACCTTCATTCTGAGGGGTTCCGACACATATGAGTATGAGATTCGCAGTACTGACACTATTATAATCAGAAGATGCAACCAGAGTCTTCCCCCCATATTCAATGAGAATGGCATCTAACCCTTCTTCATATATCGGTGACTCTTTCCGGTTTATGGCAGCAACCTTGCTGGTGTCCACATCAATGATAGACACCTGATGACCTACTGATGCCAGGCATACCCCGGTTACCAGGCCGACATAACCTCCTCCAATTATTGAAACCTGCATGAGATCTGAAAAGTTTCGTTGTACACCTACATAACTCATACTGATTGAGGCACACCATATCAATACCGGTCTTTAAAATTAATAAAAATGACAGGAGATTTTTACCTATCACTGCTTATTAAAATCTACCATATGGAAATTATGATCAGAGAAACTAGCATTGCTGATGCCAAGATAATTTCCAGGTATAATACTCTTATGGCACTCGAGACCGGTGGACAGTACCTGGATCCGCATACCGTAACAAAGGGAGTTATGACTCATCTCAACAACTTTGACCGGGCTACTTAGTCGTTGAGATAAATTATAAATCCGTCGGCCAGTGTATGATCACCTATGAATAGAGTAACTGGGGATGTGCCGATTACTGGGAGATACAATTGGTAAAATACATAATTCGGAAAAAATATGTGATTAACCGGTTCACAGAAGGGGATATGAATCCAATAGGATTAAGGAGTATAAATACCTCGAAGTAACCCCTCTTTCCCCATAAAAAGCCAGTACCCGAGTCCCGGTTTGAGATCCCGTTCATCTGAGTTCTGCCCGGTTCCCCCTCTGATGATCACATCATCATATCGCTGTAATGCCGGGTTGAACCCATACAGATACACCCAGTCATTCACAATAGATGCCATTGCTGTTTTCGCACTCACCGGATTCTTCCCAGGAGACCCGATACAATTCCAGCCGATTTTAACATCCCGTTCGGGAATCCCAGTAATCGATTCAAAATAAAGAGGGATAGTGACTATTTTCGTTGAATACACCCAATACCCGATGAGAGGGAAGATTACCTCATCTTTTTTGACCAGCATCCAACTTGTTCCGTTATACGTGAATATGGAGTGACCGGCTGAATCTACGCCTGCGAAGAGTGCGGCAGTATTACTCCCGCTGAGGAGAGGCATCGGAGCGGTTATCAGGTTCCATCCCGGAGAAAGGGAGAGCTGGAAGTCCGGCCCCTCCCCGGTGACTGTCACAAATCCAGACTTAGTAGTTGTATGCGATCCTCCTGATCCGGTTACAGTGAGAGAAATAGGATAACTTCCAGGGAGAGAGAAGAGATGAGTGGGTTCTTTATCAGAAGATGTTCCACCATCTCCGAAATTCCAAAACCAGGAATCAATTGTTCCTGTAGAGAAATCATAGAATCGGACCGATAGGGGTGCATTCCCTTCTTTTGGCTGTGCCTCAAAATCTGCAACGACCGTCTCGCTCCCAGGAGAGGCGAGAGGGAGATTGTCAGTTTGCCCGTCAAAGGTAAACATTTCATCACAGAATCCATCACCATTGAGATCCGGATGAGTCTCTGAAAACCCGGTACCATCAGGAGTAGCCCAGAAATTTCCCCCGATATAGGGGCCTCTTACAATGTTCAGACCCACGGCCTTTTCATGGTTCCATACTCCCTGAACCTCAGAACTAATACCAGTATTTACTGAATTGTTAAAGAAATTATCATACACCTGAATATTTTTTACGTTCTGAAGAGCAAGGCCGGAATTACCATTTTCTGCAATGACATTTCCCCGTAAGATTTCACGCTCTCCATTCACGATGCGCACAGCTGGTGCAGATCCGGTAAGCAGGATGGTGTTGTTATATAATGAAATGTCAGATGATGACTCTGCATATACTGCTTCTACAGTTGAATTCCAGATAATATTCCCATCAATAACTATCTGGTCAGCACTTTCACATCTGATACCTGCATAGTTCTCAAATATCCAGTTTCTAAGAATACGGACATTGTTACCCCTGACCGCGACTGCAGGCCGTATCGCCGTTGAGGTCCATGCACCAGTAAGAGAGAAATTTTCTAGGGTCACCCCCTGCGAGGTGATACTTACCGGAGTTCCCGCCAGTTGGGCATCGATGATCGGTTTCTGTCCATCCGGATCACTCTCTCCAGTTAATGTCACCGATTTATCTATCGTCAATTTTTCAGGATAATACCCATACCTGACACGAATTGTAGATCCACCCTGAGCTGCATCTATCGCTTCCTGAATGAGGGAGTGATCATCAGGAACCGTGATCACCGTCGGTGCAACGGTACTGATATACCCCTCCTTCACAACTTTTGATTCTCCACTCTGCCGTTCTACGGTGAGACTTACGTTATAGATCCCTTCCTGAGTATAGGTATGAATCGGATTCTGGTCTGTTGATGATGACCCGTCACCAAACTGCCAGAGCCACCGTTGTGGCCCACCAGTTGAAGAATCGGTAAATTGTACAACAAGAGGGGGAACCCCAGATAACGGATCTGCATAAAAACTGGCTTTTGGTCCGACTGAACGTTTTGTATATGCTCTAATACATGCGTTGGCTGTGGTATCCCACTTTGTCAGATCTGACCATGCTCCTTCAGGTGCCTTCACCCAGCTCTGACCGGGGGAAGATGTGGCTTTTGTGCTGTATCCGGGAACAGCATACTCCACCGGAACAGGAAACCCGTAATCAGGAGTGAGATAATCGACTGATATCGAGAAATCCTGCCCATTCTTCACAGAAACCGGAGTATCAAACCGATATATGTGGTATCCAGGGATCTGAAAACTTGTGGTTTCATAAATATCAGGCCCTTTATCATTTACCGGACCATTTGTTGGATCAATATAGACCCCTATCGATACCCCGGTATTCACCTGGGGTATGTATAATCCGATCGCCTCAATGACTTCATTGTCTTCTGCTCTGAAAACATTAGCAGCACTGGCCTCTTCGTACCCAAACCCGAAACTTGAAACCCATCCAAGGGGGTCATACCCATAATTACCATCATACCCATCTGAAGAGGAACCTTGAAACGCACTCACCCGTTTCCCGATGAGGACGTCATAATACGAGATATAAAAAAATCCTTCCTTCCCCCAACTCGTCCCCCAACTATTCGCACAGATAAACGCCCCGTCCCCTCTTGGGTCTCCAAGAAAATTGGTTTTGTTGTAGGTATCATCCCATCCGATGATAGTAACTGCATGATTCGGAGTAATTCCATCAGGATTATAATATGCTGCAGTATCTGCGTTATAATACCCGTTGTCAAAATACAGGGTCGTATAGAGGCATCCAAACTGCATAAGACTGTTTTTAATGTTATCATTATCAGATGGACTCGACCGACCGGGGAGCATGGGAACATCAAGGATATGCGCAACGACAGGAAGATTCTCAGGGGATTTAAACGAGTACGGATTATAGGGATCCTGTCGATCAGGAACCGGCCCAGACCACCTGTTGAAGTATGCAGTCGCCATCAGGTCATTTCCACCATCTGCAAAGTCAAATCCATCAGGATAGTAAGTAGAGACATGATTTTTCAGGTTATTTTCTGAAAGATCCAGTAATTCACCGGGAAGAAATGAAGACTCAAGAGATTTTATTGCAGCAAAGTCCCAGCAGCTCCCACTCTGACCCTGATCACGAACAGATGGAACTTTTGACTGGTCACGCAGATCAAAATATGGAGGAAAATCCGCTTCAATATGGGCTGACATCTTTGATACATTATCTACTTCAGCTGAGA
>JAZDKH010000154.1:0-5415 GCA_043803325.1 Methanobacteriota archaeon
GTTCCGGTCGGGATACATTGCCATATTGGATCCCAGATCCTCTCAGTCGAACCCTTTGCCAAAGAGGCTCAGGTCCTGATGGAGGTCGTCGCTGAGCTTCACCAGATGGGAGTGAAGTTCAAGTTCGTGGATATTGGTGGCGGACTCGGGGTCTGTTATGGGCATACCTGTGGCCCGGTACCTGGGTTTGAAGACTATGCTGCGGCAGTGATGCCTGAGATCACCACGACATTTACCCGCCTTGGCATCTCACCTGAACTCTGGGTAGAGCCGGGGAGGTCTATGGTCTGCGACTCCACGATCCTCCTCACTAAAGTGAATTCGGTGAAAAAGGCTCATAAAACATTTGTAAACGTAGACGCCGGGTTCAACACCCTGATACGACCCGCGATGTACGACTCCTACCATGAGATCATCGTGGCAGATCGTGCTGATGAGAAGCCGGCCGGGATCTACACCGTGACTGGGCCCATCTGTGAGACCGGAGATATCCTGGGGCATGACCGGGAGCTCCCGGCTGTAATGGCTGGTGACCTGATAGCCATTCTTGATACCGGAGCATACGGATACGCGATGGCATCCCAGTATAATGGGCGGGGCCGATGTGCTGAAATACTGGTCAAAGGCGATAAGGCCGCTCTTATGCGTAGAGCAGAGACCCTCGAAGACCTGCTCGCTACGGTGGTAACTCCTCCATGGTTATGAGTGAGTCAGACCCCTGGTTTCAGAGACGTGATCACATCATTGCACAGCAGCCAGTCAGAGGCTGATCATGGTTCGATACCACTATGCACTGGTAGATGATCTGATAACCAGAGAGGAGTTTGATTCACGAATCGAGAAGAAGATTGCTGAGTGCGGTAACCTTGCTGATGATGTGGCCGCTGCTCTCCTGGTTGTCAGAGATCTCGACCGATCCCATGTGAAAGTCCAGGGATTGCGAGGGAGATCCTCGCTCTTCTGTTTTTACGCCCGAATCATCGCCATCTCTGATGTGAAGGAGTTTGACCGGCCTGAAGGGAATAAAGGTCTTGTTGCACGGGTGACGGTAGCTGACGAGACCGGGCAGATTGACCTCGTATTCTGGGATGAGCAGGCCGCGGCTATCGGAGAGACGTTTGAGATAGGGGAAGTCATCGAGGTTATCGGCAGACATGGCAAAAATTTGCGTGAGATCATGCCGCTCAACCTGCGTAAGACCCATGTCGAGATAGACTGCGGTATGACGCCAAAAGAGGTCAAACAACCCGAGAGGAGGGATATCGATCTACTCCTTATCAGTCTTCAGCCTGTCAGAACATTCACGAAGAGAGACGGCACTAGTGGAGAGATGATCACCGGGATTGTTGGAGACAGCACCGGAACCGCAAAACTCCTCTGCTGGGACGTACCTCTGCTCACCGGCTTCACTCCGGGAATGGCGGTCACCGCAACCGGGGTTCTTGAGAAAGAAGGGGATTTCGGGGGAAGAGAGATAGTGATCGATGAGAATACTATTCTTATCCCGGCAGAGAAACGACCAGAGATACCTCATACCCTGATGAATGAGGTGCTCCCTGACCAGACCGTAACCGTGTCAGGGAATCTAACCCAGGTTCAACCTCCTCGCCCTTTCACCCGGCGGGATGGGACAGCCTCCTGGGTCCGAAATGTACGAATATCTGATGGTTCAGCAACTTTGCCCGTGGTGATCTGGGATGATGAGGCAGAAAGGACACTCCTGCCTGGAGAGAAGATCATCATCTATCATGTACCATCACGGGTCGGCAGAACCGGTGAGATAGAACTCTCAATCGGAAGAGGTAGTTCCCTCTATATCGTCCCTGACGAGAGTGGTGAACATATATCCATCGATGGAACGGTCCTGCGAACTCCGGAAGGGCTGCTCATTGACAACGGCGTGCAGGCATTTCTGATAGAAGGTTCCTATCCACATGGCACGGACATAACCATCACCGGGCTCGTGAGTGGAGAACGCCTCTTTTGTGAAAGCGATGAGCAATCAAGACTGGATCCAGAGGATATACGAACCCAGGTCACCGACTTTCTTCAGATCCTTTCAGAGAGCAAATAATTCACTTTCACCCCGTGTTTTTCACGACTATATAATAATTTCTCTCATCCTGGGTCATTTTCTGAACCTGATACCACCAGATCAGGAAGATCGATCTGTTCATGATGCAAATTCACCTCTATCGTTTCAATATCTCTCCCTGGAACAGATACCCTCGGGAGAAATACCACCTATGGTGACATTTTACGTCCCTGGCAGATAGCGGGTGAAAGTGAGGTTGTCTTCAATTCTGACGTTATTTCTCTAAAATCTCAATATACTCGTATATTTACTTCGCAATTTTGAGTATCTCTTCACTTTCACCCTGTTTCTTGAAACTTTAAATACTCTCATGGGGCACGAGTAATGTAGGGATAAGACATAATGGCAGCAGAAACATACCAACTTGAGGACATACCCGGCGTCGGACCAACCACTGCAGACAAACTCCGTGAAGCCGGATACGAGACCGTTGAAAAGATTGCACAGTCAACCGCTTCCGAACTCTATGAGTCTGCAGAGATAGGTGAGGGAACCGCCCGCAAGATGATCAAGTGGTGCGTTACCCAGACCGCGGGGGATAGCGGTCAGACCGATGGTCAGGCAGGTGGTTCAGACGATGCAGGGGAAGAGAAGATATCCATGACCGCGAGGAGGATAGATATCGAGGATATACCCGGCGTAGGGCCCGCGATTGCAGAGAAACTCCGGGACGGAGGGTTCCTGACCATCGAAGGGATCGCGACCGCTACTCCGTCAACCCTCTCTGAAGCGGCTGAGATTGGAGAGTCCACCGCGAAGAAGATGATCAAGTGGTGTCGTGAACAGGCCGATATCGGAGGATTCAAGACCGGTACTGAGGTATTTCAGGCACGACTTCTCATCAAAAAGCTAAAAACCATGGTCCCTGAGGTTGATGACCTGCTTGGAGGTGGATTTGAGACACAGGCAATCTCAGAACTCTATGGTGAGTTCGGGTCAGGAAAGTCACAGATCGTTCACCAGCTGTCAGTCAACGTGCAGCTCCCGGAGGAACTCGGGGGTCTTGGAGGGTCAGTCATCTATGTTGATACAGAGAATACTTTCCGTCCTGAACGTATTGAACAGATGGTACGGGGCCTGGAGATTGACGGGGCTGACCCCCAGGAGTTCCTTAAAAATATCCATATTGCCCGTGCACAGACCTCTGATCATCAGATGCTTCTTATCGAGAACTCCCGCGAACTGGCTGAGGAACTGAAGAGTCAGGGCAAACCTGTCAAACTTGTGATCGTAGACTCACTCACCGGTCTCTTCAG
This sequence comes from Methanobacteriota archaeon, assembly GCA_043803325.1. Classification (GTDB taxonomy): domain Archaea; phylum Halobacteriota; class Methanomicrobia; order Methanomicrobiales; family Methanospirillaceae; genus Methanospirillum. The sequence continues at coordinate 3,352 of JAZDKH010000154.1, forward strand.
ATCTGAGTATGCCGGACGTGGGACTCTTGCAGAGCGGCAGCAGAAACTGAACCGGCACATGCATGACATCTTCAAGCTCTGTGATGAGTATAACGCAATAGGCCTCGTAACAAACCAGGTGATGTCAAATCCTGCGGTATTCTTCGGTGACCCGACCAAGCCGATTGGAGGCAACATTGTCGGACACACCGCAACATTCAGAGTATATCTCCGTAAAAGTAAAGGAGGAAAGCGTATCTTCAGACTTGTTGACAGTCCAAACCTGCCTGACGGAGAAGCAACCTTCCTTGTCGAAGAGGGTGGCCTTCGGCCATGTTAAACAGTGCTAAAAGCGGTAATCACCGATATTGACGGAACACTCACTGACGATAAGAGACGTCTGAACACTCGTGCAATCGAGACAATTCGCACCCTTCAGGACAATGGAGTAGAGGTGATTCTTGCAAGCGGGAACACCTCCTGCATTCTCAAAGGGCTCTCAAAGCTCATAGGGACCAGCGGAACATTCATTGGTGAGAACGGGGGAGTCTATCGTATCGGCTTCTCCGGGGGTCTGCAGGTTCTTCCTGACCGGCAGATAGCTCTTGATGCTCTCGATCACCTGACTCGTCATTTTCAGGAGCAGGGAATAACCCTGGATATGTTCTCACCCAGGGAGCGGTTCGCAGACGTCGCATTTGCCCGGACCGTACCGGTTCAGGAGGTTAGGGATCTCCTAACCGGCTGGAATGTCACAATTCTCGATACAAATTTTGCAATACATATCCAGGAAGCAGGGTTCAGTAAAGGAAATACATTCCAGAGAATTGCTAAAGAATTAAAAATACCCCTCTCTGCTTTTCTTGCTATTGGTGACTCAGAGAATGATACTGATATGATTGTAACTGCTGGCACCGGCTGCTGCGTAGCCAACTCAGCAGAAGAAGTGAAAAAGGCCGCCGGGTATATCTCCAAGAGGCCATACGGGGACGGATTTGTGGAAGTAATGACCCGGTTCTTCCCTCACATTTTGGAGAGATAACGATCCACCACAATAAAGTCTTTTATATCGCGGACAGATTCAAAGGGAACCATCATTCGATCGCCATCCATCTGGTACCCGGTGGTATCAAATGATTCCTCAGGCTCGATGACGAGATCCGTAATCTGACCGGTGTTTAAGTCGACCATGAGGTTGCGCAGCTCGCCGATCGCTTTCCCTTCATTGGTCATAATCTGCTTGCGGGAGAGACTCCGTGCAAGTACCGCTTTCATAACAGACTTTTCGGTTGTATACGGTAATAAAGATGCTTTTCTGTTCGCAGGATCATGCCAGGGTGAGGGAGATGATCCAGTCAGAGAGAGGAGGAGCGCCCCCGGATCGCGAGGATATGGGGCACCCCCTGATCTGCGCAGAATTATACCGTCTCGTTCATGACCCAGTCCAGGTATTCCGGGGATCCATGGATGACAGGGAGAGCAATCACTTCCGGGAGATCATATGGGTGAATCGCCTTGATCAAGGCGATGAGATCATCTAACTGAGTCGGTCTCGTCTTGATGATCAGCAGATCCTCAGCATCGTCACAGATATGACCCTCCCATCGATAGAGAGATCTCACCGGGGTGATGTTTACACAGGCGACCAGCCTGCGCTCCAGCAGTTCCCTGGCGATCTTTGCAGATTGATCCTGGGGAGCAGTGCAGTATACGACGCAGATATCGGAGGGTTCCATAGATATCGTCATCTTCCTGAGTATATGAGGTTCACCCGGATATGAAGAAGAAAGACCATAAGTATAAGTGCACACGGGTCGTTCTAATGATGCATTTGTGCTGTTGTGGCCTAGTTGGTTAGGGCGCCAGACTCATAAGAATTAATTCTGAGATATCTGGAGGTCGCGGGTTCGGATCCCGTCAACAGCATCGTACGTTCAGGTTAGGATCTCTAATTTGATTTGGGATCTGATTTCACCGCCTTTTTTTCGAATCCTATAATTGACAATAAATATCGGGAATAGATATCCCTGATTGGCATCCCTGCAACAAATATTCGGGAATGTTATCAACCCCCATACCATCTCT
>JAZDKH010000155.1:0-4884 GCA_043803325.1 Methanobacteriota archaeon
CTGACCTTTGCAGCCCTGGCATTCTTCTTTGACCTGGGTGAGGAGGTTGCGAGTGATGCCCTGGATGTGAAAGGTACCATTCATTCCCAGGATGAGATCTTACCCCGGTTTGTGTCCCCATATGGTGAACACCATATCACTCACATACGTTGAATGAACCCGTTTTCGCTCATCAAAGAGTCTTTGTTCAAGAGTCTCAATATCGATCTCCTTTTCGGTGGCCACCCCGGTCCGGATGATCCAGGGAGCCATGGCCCGGATGATAGTACCCGTAGGGTGCGAGGAATCTGGATAATTGCCTCGGCCCTGATATGTTCAACGGTGAGCCCAGCCGATATCCAGTACCCGCATTCCCGGGCCTATACCTGCATCGACAAACATCCGGTTGTCATGTCATCAACCGAGTCGATGAGTGATGTATTATGAGTAAAGTTCTGCATGGTCTTCCTCGAAGTGGTCCCACGGGATGCATAAAAGATACAATGAAAATTCACTGCCCGGTTCATTGAATAATTTATTTTTATCGGATTATCGAAATTATCATATCCACCACTTTTTGTGTTATGGTATCCTGAACATGTCCAAGAGCATATTGAATCATTGATACATCGGCAGTGAATAATTTATCCGGCCGGATATAACTCAGTTCTTTGAGTATCCCTGAGTTCATGTCTGAAGGATATAATGGAATACTCCATGTATCGTCATGGTATTTTGATGTGATTTGACAGAGTATCAGGTCATTTCCAGTAACATTTGCAATAACTAAAGCAGGCCGTCGCTTAACCTGACGTAAGTCCGAAAATGGAAACGGGATAACTACGATATCGCCTTTTACAAATAGTCCCACGCTTCATCCTCTTCAGGGGTAAGCCAATCATGGGCAAGAGATTTTTCACTCATGAAGGCTGTTTCACACACCCCTCTTTCCTCAGTATTCATTTTTATCAGAGGATTATCAGGAGGGACTTCTTCGATAATGAGCAGATATTTTTTACCAGTATCCAGATCTACCGGGTGATCAGGAACAAGGGCTTTTCCATCATATACTGCCGGAATACCATTATTTGAAATCATTAACCTATTTCTTTCTCATACATTGATATAGGTTTGATCATTACATAAGAATGATTCATTGTATAATTGATACATTCAGAATAGCCACATGGTATCCCCTATCTTTCACCCGACACAACGCCTCTCCGCGGATGGTATCGAGCAGATTTTATATCTGCGGTGAAACCGCAACATATCATGATATATGAGATCCTCTGTGCCCGTGAAAGTTAATGCCTGTGCTGATCTCATCCGGATGGATCTTGCCTGTGGTGCCGGACTCTTTCTCGTTGCCGGGGAGATCCTCAGCTTCGGAGGTCTGCCTCCCGGAGAGCAGATGTTGTTCGGATTTCTGACCCTTTTTTTTATTTCAGGGTCTGCTAATATATCAAATGATTATTTCGACCGGGAGGTTGACCGGATTAATCTGCCCACCCGTCCTCTCCCGTCAGGCCGGATCTCTATCCGGTAGGTATGGGCCCTGTTTACTCTGTGTACGATACTCGGCCTTATCACCGCTGCAATGCTGGGTCCACATGTCCTGATGATCGTATCTGTTCTCTGGGTGATTGCATTCCTCTACAATCTTAAACTCAAGGAGTTCGGATTTATTGGAAATCTGATCGTGGCATTCTGCCTGGGGATGATCTTTATTCTCGCCGGTATTCTGACCGGGCAGATGAACAGGGTGGTCCTGACCTTTGCAGCCCTGGCATTCTTCTTTGACCTGGGCGAGGAGGTTGCGAGTGATGCCCTGGATGTGAAAGGTGACGAGGTCAGGTCCTCCAGGAGTTGGGAAAATTCATCATGTAACTGGATTTAGTGTTATAGCAATCGAAGCTGGATTCCAGGGCTATTTATCAATGCCTCAATCCATATTAAACGGTAAAAATAGACACATACAGAAAAGATCAGATGGATCAATATCTGAAGAAACTGGTCAAACAAAAGTGCTGATCATTGATGAGATCGGATATCTCCCATTCGATTCAGAGGCAGCATATTGTTTCTTTTAACTGATATCACAAATATACGAACGAGTTCAAACAATTTCATTACAAATAGGTCATTTGGAGAATGGGGCGAGATTTTCGAGATCATGTGATCGATACTGCGATTCTTGATAGGTACTCCATCACTGCTCGACGATGAATATCAAAGGTGAGAGTTATCGCATGAAAGAGAGAAATAAATGAGGATTGACGAATTTTCATTGATCCAACCTATCCATAGTGAGATTGTATCTTTTTACAAATAATTTAAATCCCATAGGGAATAACATTCCATCAGAGTTAGGGATTTTTCACCGCCGTTGACGGCAGATGTCATGAGATCACAGGATATTGCTATTGTCGGAGTTTTTTTGGCTTTGGGAGTCATTGCACGAATTATCGGATTTAGTCTCATCCCCACCCCGATCGGCCCGAACTTTGTGATAATTTTTTACTGCCTTGCCATCATACTCGTCGTACCTAAGTTACATGAGGCATTCGGTATCGGGATGGTCGTGGGAATGCTCAGCGCCCTGATCAGCCATGGGCTCTTTCCACCCGCAAACCTGATAAGCGAATCGCTCGGAGCTATTGTCTGCCTCGGGGTATTCCTGGTCGCCAGGGAGCGGACCTCCGTAGCCCCGGCAGCAGCCACCCTTGCAGCCACCCTTGTCAGCGGGATAACTTTCCTATGTATCGTCATGATCCTCGTGATGGTGGCGCCTGAGTTCCTGAATAGGTCTTTTACCTATTCGAATCTCTATACATTCTTCACTCTGATGATGGCAACCATCGTCATTCCTACGGCCGTACTGAACGCCCTGGTGGCCCAGATCCTGTACATACCAGCAACCAGGGTGCTCTCACGATCCAGGGCATGATCCTGGTGTCACGCACGAGTAGCACCACCCAAATATTAAGCCGTCCCAGATGGATCGGCAATTCCTACTGCTCGTTTGTCTCTAGGGCTTGCATTTCTTTTCAAGGGGGAACTCATGGAGTTCGGGTTCCAGGTTAACCTTATGGTGGTATTCTGTCTGGGGCTGATCTTTAATCTCACCGAATGTTGCAGAAAGATAAACCGGTAGTTCTAGCATTATTCGTTGATCTGGATGAGGGGGTTGCGAGCAATGCGTGGATGTGAAAGAAACGAGATTATTGTGTTCTGCCAACCTTCAAAGCAAATATTATATACTATTAATTATTTATTGGCAAAAACTATAAATATTATTGTTGTAAATATTACTTATGGGAGGAACTACGGAATCCGGTATAGAAAGCCGGATTGTACAGGTCATGGATCCCCATGTGGAGATTGTCCTGCGACAGGCGAATGAAATGAAACATCGCCAGGAGTATGAAAAAGCCATCTCTATCTATGACCAGGTTTTAGAGTTAGATTCACGTAACGCCAGGGGATTACATTCGAAGGGAAATGTACTCGACATTCTCGGCAGACATGAGGAAGCAATTGTCTGTTATGAATCTGCCCTTGAATATGATCCGCTTAATGCAGAAACGTGGTATAACAGAGGGGTTACCCTTACTAAGATGGGATCTTCCCAAGAAGGCAACGAATGCATTCAGCGGGGAATATCCATGTCAACGGGAGCAGAGTAAAACGATCGGAAAAAAGAGGATCGCCGAGATCCATTACTCATCGCAAGAAGACCGTTATCTCTATCAGATATCGTGTTTTCTTGTTTTCAGTTACTCTTCTGCATTACTTGTAAATTCTTCAATCACCCAATGTACCAGTACCAGGGTGCATAGATTCAGATTACCATCCTGAAAAAATCTTCCAATTCCCGGTTGGAGAATATGCTGATGATATATAGTACCCGCTTACCCGATGTAAAATATCTTATTCCTGCCCGGATTATGGAAAATACCGCGAAAATCGTATGAAAATCCGGCGTCAATTGGTTTAAGAGAACTAATGGAAAAAATGAGATAATTACTGATTGGTCAATGTATCTACTAATCCCCCATTCGATGTAAAAACTGAATTTAATACTCCATGCCCCCGACTATTATCATTCCAAAAACCTGCTCTGTCTGCCATAACAAATCGAACCAAAAAACCAGTTCCGTAATTGTATCTCCATTCATTACGGGATCGTCGGGAATTATTGATCTGGAAGGCCGTCCCAAAGAACTGACTGAATTTATCCTTAATAATACTCTTGAGATATGTCCGCATTGTGGATATGTTGCTGAAGATATCAGGGAGAAGACATCAGTCACCCGGGAACTTCTGCAATCCCCCGGGTATATCAGTCTCCAGAATCCGGAAACACCCATATCTCCTTCCCTGTTTCTCCGTGCAGCATATATTCAACTGGTAGAGAACAAACCGGAAAAAGCCATCCTCTATAATATCTTTGCTGCATGGTGTGCTGACAGTATATCTCATCCTGATTTAGCCATTTCATGCCGAAAAAATGCAATATCCCTGATTTTTTCAGACAACAAAACCTTTGATGATATCCCCTCACAAAAATGGGTATCCATTCTTGATACTTTCAGGCGCTGTAAAGATTTTACCACGGTAATCACGCAGTGTACCGCCCTTATTCCAATTGCAGAGGCGACGCTACGACCGGGACTTGAATTTGAACTCGTATGTGCAAAAAACGGAGACGGTGAGCGGCATGCAACGCTCGAGGTCTTAAACGCTGATATTTGCATTTTAAGGCAAAACAATAGCGTAGAGGAGTTTATAATCGGGGGGAAATCATACTGTGTTGAAGAAGACTGTAATGGTATTGGATGGAGCTGGATAGCGAAAACACGTACCCTTACCCTCTTTAACTATCATGGATCTGCCATTAAA
>JAZDKH010000156.1:0-2040 GCA_043803325.1 Methanobacteriota archaeon
GTTATCACATCCCTGATGGCATCCCGGGTCGCCTCCGGTGATGGCTCCTCATCCCCAGATCGAATTTTTGCCAGTTCCCGACCGATTCGTCGTGCAGCGGCAAGGAGAAAATGTCCGGATCCGGCAGCAGGATCACAGACACTGAGCGATAGCAGAGCCTCTTCCTTATCCTTTTGATTTTTTGTTTCTGAAAGCTGTTCATTAATAACGGGAACCAGGGCAGTTTGAATTAGTTCATTTACTAATTCAGGGGGAGTATAGTGCGAACCGGTGGACTTCCGCTCGGTACCTGCAAAGAATCTGTATTCAACATCCCCTGATATCGTTGGTAAAAAATGTGGTTGCAGGTCAAGGAGGGATTCATAGACGCTTCCAAGTTCTTCTACATCCAAAGAGCCATAATTCACCCTACGCCACGGGCCTTTGATATCTGTCTTCCCTTTTTTTGTTATCTCCTGATACATTGCCAGGTTCCAGACCGCATTCAGGAGGGCATCATTCGTAATCTGGAGATCATTGATGAGGGAGGTCCCTTGTTCTGCAAAGAGTTCCCCATTCAGTGGCGGAACGCCAATAACACCGCCAAGTTCCTCGTCCGAAAACAAGGTGAACTGGGTGACGAGCCCGGTCCAAAGATCGGTATGCCTGGTATAAGATCCCCGGTTCTGAATCAACTTCCGGATACGGTTGATACTGTAATACTGCTTATACACCGGATCAGAACTGACGAGACCCCGTTCCTCACATACCATCAAAAAAAGGAAGCGGTAGATAATCTTCAGGAGCTGCCGGTAGAGTTCACTTGGATCAATCTTCCCGGAAGCAGCCTCAGCAGCGAACTCCGTATTCTTTGGATGAGACAAAAACCCGTTCGCAAGGAGAAGGAGAGCCTGCTCAACCCCGGTTCGAAGTCCTTCCCTGACCCGTCCACCCTGCTCGATAGAGAGCCGGTGATATTGCTCGAGCAGACAGGACTCGATATCTGAAACCCCTTTTGGAAACCGACTCGCATGAACCAGGCGGAAGAGGAGGTAAAAGTCAGGGAACCGGTCGCCGGTGAAGATCTCCTCAAGGTCAAACTCGATGTATGCCTGCCGTTTCATCAGGTGTGAATCCCGAAGCAGACGAAGTACCATCCCGTTCGTGACAATCCCCCAGAGTTCATCAGAATGGTTCAGAAAGTCCTGCACCATCGAGTGAGGAGCCATCAGGGAAGGGCCTGATTCGGGTCGTCGGTCAATTGACTGCCGGGATCCCACTATATGAACTGGAGGTGCGTTGGGATCTGTCCCTGCCCGGTGAGAGATATGGTACTTCTTGCCGTCCTGTTCAATCAGGGATTGAAGTCTGACAAGATCAAATCCAAGCAGCGAGAGGAGATCAGACATCCATGCACGGGTCGGAGTCGTTGCCGGATCTCCTTCTCCAAGCCGTCCAACCTGCCGCTGGAAAATGATCCACCGACCCTGAGCATCTCCCCAGGCAGCAGAGACCATATCGAGAAGTTTGAGATCTTTTTCACCAAAATCTCCACCTCGCTGGCCTGGGGTCTTCTCCTCTCTGATATCAGCCAGCACCTCGGCTGATATGAGTCCCCCTTCAATCCGGAGACTGGGATACTCGTTCATGGTGTTTTCCTCCCGCCTGGCACCAGAACAAGCACCCCAATCAGGTCCGGTGGAGTATGAGCCATCACAGAAAGACCCCGTACCTTGAGTTTGGCACTCTTCCGGATTCTTGCATGAGCATCACGGATGAGATCTCCCCGCTGGATGACCAGAGTATTGAATGCTTCTGCATGATCAGCGAAGGTCGAGAGAGCAGCACGAATGGACTCCTCTTTCTCTGGTTTCGCCGGGTTCGCTGATGGCTGTGCCTGCATGAGAAGTTCTGCTGCCTTCTCCTCATCGAGTAATCCTCCCTCAAACACTCCGGAGAGGATGATCTCCTCAGCAAGGAGTGGTTGCCGGTCCGGTTCTTCAATACTTGCCCGGCTTCGGTGAAGATACAATGGAACCGGTGATGTCACTGCATCGGTTG
>JAZDKH010000157.1:0-5131 GCA_043803325.1 Methanobacteriota archaeon
TATGAGATGCTATCATGACCGAGAAGTCAGAACCTTTCCTGATGGCTATGAGATTGCCTATCCCATCCTCCCGGAATTCATCTACATGACCGGCGAGTTCTTTCCTGATAATGTCCTTTATGTTATCTTCAAACCCGGATACTCCGTGAGCATCCGAGAGCTTTTTGAGTAATTCATAAACCATGAGTTCACCTTACAACAGTCGCTATTCGATCGAGAGCACGAGCAATATTCTCCCGTGATGTGGCATAACTAAACCTGGCATATTCGGTCGCCCTCTTTCCAAAGGCATCACCAGGGACTGCAATAACCCCGGCATCCAGCACTTTTGTGGTAACCTCACTACCAAGGGGAACAAAAGCATAAAAAGCTCCCTGGGGAGTAGGGAACTTAAATCCAAGGTCATGCAGACCTCGACAGAGAAGGTCCCGGCGCACCTGATACTCGTCACGCATTGTTTTTACACAGGACTGATCGCCGGTATAGGCGGCAACCGCAGCATACTGAGAGATAGAGGTGGCGCAGGTCTGACAATACTGGTGAACCTTGAGACATTGTTCTACATAATCCGGGTGACCCGCAAGGTATCCAATCCGCCAGCCAGTCATGGAATACGTCTTACTAGTTGCGTTCACCGTGATAACATCCTCACCGAACCGCGCTGCACTTACGTGTTTCGCATCATAGATCAGGTGTTCATAGACCTCATCTGAAAGGACGGTAACACCGGCATCTCCAGCTGCTTCAACAAGGGCACGAATCGTTTCTTCAGACTCCACAGTCCCGGTCGGATTACAGGGGGAATTGAGGATCAGAAGCCTTGCTCCTTTCATCTTTTCCATCGCTGCATCTACATCGATATGAAGATTGACATCCAGAGGAAGGGCATCCATGACCCCTCTCGCAAGTGTCGTGCATGCTTCATATGAAACAAATCCGGGATCAGTAATCAGTACTCTATCTCCCGGATTTACCAGACTCTGAATTGCGATAAAGAGTGCCTCGCCAGCCCCGGCAGTCACAATTATCTGGTCCGGATGATATCGGAGGGCGTTTTCTCCCTTGAGCTTCTTTGATATCGCATCTCTGAGTTCAGGCAACCCGGCGTTAAAGGTATACCCGGTCTTTCCTTCATTAATAGCAACAATAGCAGCTTGTTTTATGTGATCAGGCGTGTCAAAATCCGGTTGTCCGAGCGCGAGGCTGATTGAACCAGGTTTAGCAGCCTGGAAAAATTTTCGGATCCCTGACATCTCGATGTCAAGAGCACGTTGTGCAAAACGGTGTTTCATTCTGTATCACTCAATATTTGCATGCCTGTCTTTCAGTGCAGACTCGTCAGTACTGGTGATCTCCATCAATCGTGAGATGACCGCATCACAGTAAGTCATCGCAGCCGTCTCAAAGAGCGTTCCAAGCGGAGCAAACGAACGGTGTTCACCGAGCATCTGCCGGATCTCATATTCCACAGTCTCATCTGGAACGGTATCGCGGTAGTTCTCAATAACCACGACTGAATCAGCCATCTTTCCGATAACCGAATCAGGATTGGATGTAATGAGACAGATACGACCCCCTATCTCCTGAGCGGTCTGAACGATCTCCGCGATGGTTCTGGTCTTCCCCGACCCGGAGAGAACCACAATCACATCTCCCTTCTGAAGCGCAGGGGTAATCGTCTCACCCACCACATAACTGATCATGCCAAGATGCATAAGCCGCATGGCAAATGCTTTTGCAACAAGACCGGATCTCCCTGCGCCCATCACATAGATCCGTTTCGCTCCCATCAGCTCGGCGAGGAACCGTGAGACCTCCTCATCTGATATATGGCAGGCGATGGCGTCTATCCGGGATGCCATCAGACGCATCATCTCCTGCACGCGATGCTGATTCATATCTTCTAATCAGGTTATTCCCAAAGATACATCAGGGTGCCGGGAAGAAAAAATGGAGAACCAAGAGATAAGCGACATTCAGTGGGAGAGAAAATCCGCGTATTAGACAGAATGGTGATATTGTTCGACCATGCCGAGCGGAATCAGATCTCCATCCTCAAGAGTTGACACCGGTCCATGCCCACAACAGATGATCAACCGCTTTCCTCTCTTCTTGAGATCTTCATCAAGCTCGGTGGCGAGAGACATGAGCCCTTTGCGTTCACGTTTTACGAGGTCTGGATCGACATTCACGCTTCTGACCAGATATACCGCAAACCCGTTGTACTCACTCCGATCAGGAGTAAGATGTTTCAGATTCAGAATAGTATCAGAGGTGAAGAGGAGTCCTTCTTCCCGACAGAGAAGATATACCATCCCGTACTGATGCCCACCATGCCCTTCAATAATCTCACCAGATATTCCGGCATCAAAAAAGCGATCAAGAAGCTGAAAGTCTCCAATAGTCTCCCCATGGGCAGGTGGGAAAAGATGCACCGAGTCTGGTGTATGCATTCGGGCAAAGAGGTTGATCATAACCGTGTAGACTTGTTCATAGACCAGATCCTCAGAGCAGGCACCGTATGCACGATTATTTGTCTCAATAATCTTCCAGGTTCCTTCATGAGTCCAGATGGGGGCATCAAAATATCCAGCGGCACCACAATGATCAGTGTCACCATGAGTTAGGATAATACGGGTGAAACCAGGAGCGCCGTCAAGCCCATAATAGTTTAACATCTTCATCACATCATCATGATAGATGCCATACCCTGTATCTACCATGATCCGTCCAGATGATGTGTCAATAATAAAGATGCTCCCTCCTCCAGGAAGCTGAAAGCAATAGAGCAATGCCCCATCCCGTACCTGAATCTTCTGCACATCAGCAAAGAACCTAGATCCGGTGGTCTCTGCAAGTCGTCTCCCATTCAGTAAAATCTGTTCGAGAGTCTCTTCGTACTCTTGCCCGTACTCTGTCAACTGCTGAGCAATATGACTGAATTGATTCAAGAGATCAAGCAGGTATGGGTCGCTATTCGAGCCAATTATTTCGCTGACTCGCTCTGCATATCTGAGATAAAAGAGGCTCCCGTCAGTCTCATTGTCACCACAATCATACCCTTCAATCTCAAGAGAGTACCGCGACTGAATCTTTTCAAGCAGTTTTTCAGTCAGACAGGTATCTCTGACCCTCACCGCCACAGAAAGCCGGTCTGGATTCTTACCACGGTTATCAAATGAGAGCGAGATTATTTCTGCTTTATACGTTTCAAGGGTAGTAAGAATCCCATGCAGGGTTCCAGGAATGTCTGGAACTATAACGGTAAACCGAACGCTCTTTGGATATTTGATTTCTGTCTGCAAATATCCCTTAAGGGAGAGCGCATCTGTTGCGAGATTACAACCCTCTGCGGGCCCTCGTACTGAAAAAAAGGCAGTCTTTGGATCTATTGATCGGTCAAAGTGGCACCTGGTTATCGTAATCCCTGCATCTGCGATAATTCTGACAGCATCATGGAGAGAACCAGTATCCGGGATTCTAATGATGAAATATTCATATCTGCTCTCCATCAGATCACCGGTTATTCAGGGATGAAGTTTTCCCGTTCGATGAAGAGACCACCAAATATCGCACGCTCTATCATCTCAGACACATAACGCATCTTCTGTGACTCTTCGAGATCCATATTTCGGTATATCTCTGAGTAGATCTGCACTCTGAGCAATCCGAATCTGAACTTATCAATTAGGTATTCATTCAGTGTCCCGGCTTCCCTGAAGATGGGTTCTATCATATCTGGTAGGAGGGTAATATCCTTGAGACATTCTGCAATCTGCTCATAAATCGGGATGTGTTCTTCCCTTCCACATAGAATCTTCAGATAGTCCATTCTCACCTTTCTACAACACTAACCAGCCGTTCCATTACCGAGTCAATTGCCTTCCAGCTCACTGAGTCATTGCGTCTGATGATGAACGGTCTTCCTTCATCACCTGCCTTGCGCATCTCAATATCAAGCGGAATACTCCCAAGGAACGGAACATTGTGCTCCTTTGCTATCCGTTCGCCCCCTCCTTTACCAAAGAGATCAATTGACTCTCCACAATGTGGGCACACCATACCGCTCATGTTCTCAATAACGCCGAGAACCTCAAGTTCAAGCATTTCAACAAAGGTTATTGCTTTGGTTGAGTCAAGGGTTGATACATCCTGCGGGGTTGTCACAATGACGGCCCCCCTCAGATTCGGAGCTATTTGAGCGATTGTCAGAGCCTCATCGCCAGTACCGGGTGGGAGATCCACAACCAGATAATCCAGAGAACCCCATTTGGTATCCTCAAGAAACTGCCTGATAGCATTCGCCTTCATAGCGCCACGCCATACCACAGGCGAGTGCTTCTCCGGGAGGAGAAATGCCATTGATATGACCTGGAGTGAACCGGTGACGCGGACTGGAATTATCTTATTATTTTCAGAACTAAGTTGATGCTCTTCTAATCCGAGCATCTTTGGGATGTTTGGGCCATGAATATCCAGATCCAACAAACCAACCTGCCTGCCATGATTAGAGAGTGCATAAGCGAGATTCACCGCGACAGTAGATTTCCCGACGCCACCTTTTCCGGAAAGGACGAGAATAACGTGCTTTACATCAAGGTCTACCCGGGGAGGAAGCTGACTTTTCGCCTCTCCGCAGTTGGAATTCTGCTGGCAGGATGAACAGTTGTTGTCACAAGATTCTGATGGGATATTTCCGTCTTCTGCCATATTATTATCAGCTCAATGTTTAGAGTCCTATATTAATATGCGAAATCAGAACATAAATCAGTGGTATACTTCTCAATATACCAGTTCATCCCAAATTCAAAGAAGAGATTAAAAAACGAGGCAGTTTCTTCACTATATAAATACTTAAGTCACAAATACAGATCAATAGAGGGGGAGTCATTTATGGAACGTCGGGATATTATGGTCATAGCAGGGGCATTGATAGTAGTGCTTATCCTTGCGGTTGTGGTGAAGCCGATGCTCACCGGGCAGGCTCCAAATCTGGGTATACCGCAGGCAACGCCAGCCATACCAAGTGAATCTGTATTGCCGGGGGTAACAGGAGAACCATTGGCACCCATAGCAACGTCAGTTCCTGCGGAAACATCAGTGAATCCTTCCATCCCACCATCACCTTCTG
>JAZDKH010000158.1:0-2130 GCA_043803325.1 Methanobacteriota archaeon
CAACGAAAGGCTATGAATTCAATGAGTTATCTAAATAATTCCTTTTTTGGTTTGAATAATCACTTGATTTCCCGACAGTGTCTGAAATAACTAAAAAGCAGCGAAAAATTTTAAAGATCTTTGGGTGCAGTGCCTAAAAGTCTGGGAGTTCAGGACCTATCAAAGAAGAGTGTTCATTTCCAGAAGAATTTCCTTTTAACGCCAGAGGATGAAAAGAGAAAATCCTCTATTCCATTTCCTGATAGAGGTTATCAAAATCATTATACTACTGGCAATGGGGAGAATCAGATGATGTATCATTCAGATAATTCTAAAAAACAAGGTCGTGAGGGGATATTCTGGACATATAAAGAGAAATTATCAGTAAGATGTCAATAAATTCATCTGTTTGGAAGAGAAAGGGGTACTTATCTGATGGTGGGGTATACGCGAGAGCAAGGGCTCTCTGAAGTTATCGGATTTCTGATGATCGTCGCTTTACTAGCTATATTGTTCTCTATGTACCTCGTCTATGTGGTTCCCATACAGGGACGCGATGCAGAAATTGCCCATATGGACCTAGTCAAGGAGCAGATGACCGGAGTAAAGATGGATATCGATTCTTTGATCGTAAATAAGAAATTAAACTATCCAATTCAGCGAACAATTCCATTAGGAACCAGTCCGGGGTCTGCGAGCGGTGCTTTCAGCCTAATTCCGATGCAGACATATACAGGATCCAGCGGAACGTTGACAGTCAATACAAACCCAGGAGGGAATTTGGAGATCTACATAAGAGGAACAGGAGTGAGATCAAATCCACAAAACCAGATTAATAATGCTGACTTTTCAGTACCAGCTATTCCGATAGTGGGATCTACATCATTTATTACTATTAACCCACAAAGTTTTATTTTATCATATAACATCTCATCTCAAGCAAACCTGTCACCCAATATTACTATCTCTTCTAATAACTGGTCCGTAACTGCACAAGTCGTGCCACGATACGAAAAAGAATTTGTGAACTGGTCACCAGGAAGTCCTTCTGATTTAACAATAACAATACGTAAAGATGCGAATCTCACAATGGACAATCTCACCATTGCAGGAGATGTATCAAACACCCATAACCCCTATCCAATCAACCTCTATGACTGGGGATACGGGCTCGCTGATTCCTTGCAAAGAACCTATAATTTCACATGTTTAGTCAATGGAGTACAAACAATCCCACGCTACTCAGTCGGTCAGACAGTTTATATCCCCCTCACCAATGAGAGGGTAGTACCTGGCACTTTTTTTAATTCTACAGTCCCTGAAGTAGCCTATGGACTCGCAGTATCCCATAATCTTTCAACATTTGAATACGAATCTCAAAACCGATACTGGGTAAATCAAAAATATCAGTATCAATGGGGGGGGATGTTTATCAATCAGAGTGATGGGACATCAGTATTGTATACCCCACCCATCTCTATCAATAATACATATGGGGTAATTCAGATTAATCTGCTCGACATGAATATTCAGACTTATAATTCTGCGATAACCAAAACGGATATCGGGGGGAATCAAATGAATCCCACACTCGTTTCATTACGCAACCTTAGTACCTCAATCGGGGGGATGGAACTTATCGATGAACCGATGAATGCCGATTATTTGATCGTATCAACAACTAATCCAACCCCACAAGAACAGACAAAGTGGATGAATGCGTTTAATTACATCCAACTGAGTGCAGAAAGAACCGGCAAAGTTGCGAATACCAATATCAGGGTAACACCACTCCCTTATGAAGTAGGGGAAAACTTAAACCGGGTTTCACTTTTCATCGCATCTGGGAATTTTGATGTCAAAGATGTATTAGATAATAGTGTATCATTAGAAGATGCAATTAATAAGTTCTATGTTGTTGGGGGAGAGTACGAGATCGATAATCCAAACCTGAAGATCACCTATCAAAGTGCAACGGTCCCAATTTCACTTTATAACCTCGCTCAATAGAAATACACAATACTAAATACTTTCCCTTTTCATCCTGCAAGTACTCATCTAAGACATTTATTATACCTGAGAGCTATGATGACACATACAGGAGTATCCACTTTATCATCACCATATAGCAGAGGGACATTATGAGGAGGG
>JAZDKH010000159.1:0-2545 GCA_043803325.1 Methanobacteriota archaeon
TGAATAGTGATAAAAAAAATTTTCCCGTTATGCCGGATATATGCACCCTTGTATGGAGGGAATGTTCGGGAACGGAGAATGTTGATCAAATCACCTGCTTTGTAAATCTGATTCAGATCAATCTCATCGATCTTATCAACATCACTCATTTTATGAAACGTTCCTTCATGAACAGTTTGTTGGACGGGGTGGATAGCTCCCGATAAAATATAAGGCCATGTATCTTTAAACAACTCTACGCATGTAGATTCAAGGCGGTGATGTAAGGTTTCACCCGTATCAGTAATATTGGTGACAATTTTTTTTTGAGATATGATGTCCCCGCTATCAACTCCTTCATTAACATAGTGAATAGTAGCGCCTGCTGGAGTCTTATCAATAATGCTCCACACGTTTGGGTATGCACCCCGATTATATGGCAGGTATGCAGGATGTAAATTTATGCATCCCAGAGGGAAGTTATCCAAGAAAGGTTTCCTGAATATATATCCGAAATACAAAGAGATAGCCATATCTGGTTTGAGATCGCGGATTGCATTGAGCGTTTCCAGATCCTGAAGGGAATTCCCGTACCAAATTCTGTCACTTGGTACACCAGATGATGCGATAATTTTCTCCCCATATTTTTGCTTTTCAGGAGGATGAACGATCAGGCCAACAATCTCTTCATTTCTCTCCCTAAGCCATGTAAGGATCTTATACCCGACAAGATTATTCGCACAACAGATTATTCTCATGTCATATCCCCCCATTTGTTAGCACATATTGTAACAACGATATTCCTTGCCCCGTCTCCATCAACAATCTTTTTTTGCATTGCAGATAGATCTGATCGCAGGCTCTTATTTTTAAGAAAAGAAGTAATAAAATTACTTATCTTCTTCCTCGATAGTGGTTTTCCAGGGGGAAATCCAACCGCGGCGTTAACTCTGAACAAGTTTTGGGTAATAATAATTTGATTCTCTGCTATTGGTTGCAGGATCGAAGGCACTCCCATAAATGCAAGTTCCCAGCACGTGCTTCCCCCCGCAGAGATCGCGACATCTGCCCATGCCATCAATTCAGGCATATTCTCGGCATTTTTGATCAGCCGGAATCCAGATCTGTTTTTTATCGATTCCTCAATGAGTCCTATATGTGGATTGAATCCTCCAGCAACAACGATTACCTCGAGGTCACACACCTCGACTGTTTTGACAGCCTCAATGACTTTTTGAGTAACATTATCAGGATCACCTCCACCAAGGGTTACGAGGATCTTTCGCGCTACTTCCGGAATATCACGATGCCAACTGGACCATTTCAGAAATTCCTTTCTTATGAGCGCAAATTTTGTTCCCAGCAGGAACCGGGTATAAGGTTCATACTTTGGATAAAAAGACATGTCAGCGTAAATATTCTGGTTGAGAACAATATCAGCGTAATAATGATCTGCATGCCCGTAATCATCAATAAAAAGAAGGGACCGGCCGGCATCCTTGATAGATTTCTGGAATTCTGCTCCGAAATGGTAGCCATCAACAGCGATCCAGTCCGCCCCAAGATCCTGTGCAATACGGATGGTTTCTTCTGCATCTTCGGGTGTACCTGCACCCTTGTTGATAGGGATAAACCCCATCCCCTCTCTCTTCAGGCGCTCTTCGAGTGACGGCGAACTCCCTACCGAGACAAAGAACACTTCCCCCCCCTTATCCAGCCACGCTTCTGCGAGGGCAAGACACCGCATGACATGTCCGGCTCCGATCTCCGGGCTTGCGTCGGCACGGATGACAAGCGGGATCATGTAAGGCGGTGAAAACCCGGTTTTGCAACGGGCCCTTTAAGCATCCGGTCAAGAGTACCATTTTCGATACCGTGTGAAATCGTTTTAAATACCTCCTCGGTTGCTTTGAGATACCGCTGGACATGCTCTTTCTTGTGTGCATACGAGGCATAGAATGATTTTCCGGCAAGGAATCCTTTATCGAGCATCATTTGTGTGTAGAGAGTCTGCACCAGAAGTCCGGTCTCACCGTTCGCGGAAAAATGACTGAGCGGAGGAATTCCCCCGATATCAATATCGATCTGCGTATCTTCAGCAGCATGTTTCCATCCCTCCTGCACGACATTTCCTGTTTTAACGAGATGTTCCGGAACATTGCATCTCTCGTATTTTTCGATCGTTGCCAGTGCAGCAACCGGTCCGATACCTTCCGTCCAGTACGTACTGCTGATGAAGGTGTCCTGGGCAGCCTGCATCGCTTCTTCCTTCCCAATGATAGCTGCCATAGGATAACCGTTACTCATTGCCTTTGCAAAGACAGCAATATCGGGATTTAATCCATAGAGCGGATGAGCGCCTCCGGTTCTGAGGCGGAACCCGGAAGAGACCTCATCGACAATAAGTACTACATCGTTTTGCCGGGCGATTTTCTGAACAACCTGAATAAATTCAGATGTGGGTTCGTGATCACGGATCGGTTCCATGACAATCGCAGCGAGTTTTCCCTGGTGTTTACCGGCAATGGCTTCGAGTTCTTCGGGATGATTATACTGGAACGGAATG
>JAZDKH010000160.1:0-3084 GCA_043803325.1 Methanobacteriota archaeon
CGAGAGTCCAGTTGAAGGGGAATAAAATGAGCGTGCTGGGAAAAATACCAGGCCCGAAGATATTGAAGAAACTACAGGAACATACGTGGCAGACAGGAAAATTATTGTAAACCCTGATAAGGAATATACCTACAAGTCCCAGAACAAAAGACCACACGAAGATTACTTTCAGGTATTTTTTTGCCCCACTAAGCCCTTCGAAGAACGAGACAGAACCTTCTTTCTTTGACGAGATGCTCAGGACAAGGCCCGCTATTAAGATAACCAGGCAGAACAGTGTTCCGAACTCGATTAAAAAGTCCAGGGCATACAATACAATTATATCAAGTTTGATATGCATGTTCCAACTGATGTAGTTGAGTACCGCCTGGCAGATACTGTTTCCAGCCATTACAAACCCGGAAAGAAGCGTAAACCAGAGGAACTGCCGGTTCCGGTTCAATATTCTCATCCCTGAGAGGGCTGCTTCGATCCCCCGGCGAATAGTTCTCGATCCGTCACCACCGCCACTCGGGGGTCCCTCATGGGCTGATTCCGGCCGGATATCGATACCGGTCTGCAGGGGATTTACAACTGGTGGTCTCCGGCATAAACCGAACCAGTGTTGAGCAGTTTCGGATATCCCGATCATCCCTGATCCTCCCGGACCTTTGTGAGCAGTTCCTCCGCCATCTTTGTCGGGTCCTGTGTCTTATCGAGTTTTATTCCCAGTTCGGCTGCGAAATCCCAGATGAACTCAATACATTTCGTAAACTCATCGCAGGAAATACAATCTCCGTCATGCTCGTACCAGACCTGCATACCGTGCTTTTCCGAGACTAATATATATGCACCCGTCTGGAACGGGATGGATCTCCCAAACAGGACACCCCGCTTCAGGTCGATCTTTTCAATCTGGATCCGGTTTGCACGGGCCATCTCTCGCAACGATGCATCGATCTTTTCATCCATTATGAGGAGTGCCTGGGAGACACCCTGCCTCGTTATCCCGATGAGGTTTGCGATGGAGATGTTCGACATACCACTGCGCCGCATCTTCCAGAAACTGAACTGTTTATCGTTCATCGGAAGGAACATACGTAAATGTATGAATGTTTACCATAATAAGTATATGTTTATCCACGATGTTGACAGAGCATGAAAATTCTCATTCTAATCCACCTCCTTGTATCATTCCTGCGGATACCGTCAGGTTCCCGTTTAAACAACGTCTTTCAGGATAGGATCGCGAATGAATTTTTTGAGTGTAGCATCGGTGAAGATCGACTTTCCGTATAAAATGGTCTTTGAGATAGATTTTCGTCTCAATAAAATTGTCAAATGTCTTTTTCCCTTGTTGGAACGTAACAAGGACGTCCACATCGCTGTCCTGCCGTTCCTCCCCATGTGCGAATGAGCCAAAGATGCCTATCTTCGCTATACCTAATCGTTTCTGTAGTTCCGGATCGTGCTCACGAAGAAGAATGAGTTGGTCCATATTGTTCTTATACTTTGAGAAGTGAGTGTTTGATGAATGTATTGATGATGCGTGGATATCGGTTCTGGTTACCAGGATTATCAGGATGCGAACAAGAGGTATAACGGGAATATGTGATCACCCGGAGACCAGGGTTCGGGTCGTGATCACCGGGAAGGGCGGGATTGGAAAGACCACCATCACCGCATTCCTCTCCATCTTTTGCCAGAAACGGGCAATACGCTGGCAGTGGATGAAGATCCCCTATGCCATCGATCTCCCAAGGAACAAAGAGATTATTCCTATCACCCGGAATCTGAATTACCTCAAGGAGAAGACCGGTACCGGGTGGGTGTTAATGATGTCTCCGACAAGGTCGAGCGGTTCAGGATGAAAGGCTCCGGCGGGGTGAATAATATTGTAATGGGAACCGTGCTCCAAGCTGGACCGGGTGCTTCTATCCGGGGAATACCCTGCTTGTGATTTTGATATGTCAACCTCCAGGATAACGAGTTCATATTGTGGGATACTCAGGCCGAGGTAGAGCGTTTCAGCCGGGTGTTTCATCAGGGATTACTGGTTAAGGATCAGAGGATAATCGTGGAGCAGTTTGTGAAAAAATCGGTGCAGCTTGAGAAAGATCGAGATATCAAATACGTTCATCTGGTCGTCAACCGGGTGAGATCAGAGAAAAATATTCAGAAGGTCCATGGTATTTTAGGAGAGATGAAAGATCCCTTCTCCGGGATGTTTAATCTCTGTATAAGGCCGAGATGCTCGAGTATGAACCAGATTTCCGGTGGTGATCTAGGTACATTGTACAACCGGAAAACTCACCCATTCTTTGACCGTCTATACATGATCTGTGAGACCAGCCGCCATTGCGGGTGTTCTTGGGGATGATCGTTCCCCCCAGTTATCCTGTTGCTTGAGGGTACGAACAGGCCAACAAAAATTATAACTGTATAAGTTAAAATAAGTCATTTCTTCATGTTCTTCGCGGCCTTTAGAGAAGCAAAGTGTTTTTCTAACTTCTTAGAGTTTCGATTCCTATCAGTTCCATTCTGACGTTCGATAAACGCAGTGTTGATTCTCTTACTTGCTTTAAACGTTTTTAATGCGGCATCTACATCTTTTTGAGTTCCAAAGATGATTTCAGTTTCAACCTTTACGATTTTTCCTCTCTTCAGGTGCTTTTTCACCATTGCATAGTTCAATCCCGATTTAGGAACACGATGAGATTTCCGTGGTCTACCACATTTACCCGTTGATGATGGACCGATAATCACACCATACTCAGTTAGAATTGCATCAATGTATGGCTTATACTTACCAGTTGTGATAAGACGCATTAGTTTCCCACCAGTCCTTTTTTTGAATTCCTTGACGATTTTTCTCGTATTTTTGGCAGTTCGTTTCCCAGGGATAACACAGAGGATAAGACGGTTTTCCGGGTCAAATGCAATATGATCCCAGATGTCTCCACAGTTTTCGTCTTCAGGATCTTCCGGGTTACAGTTCTTCTCTTTCTTGCCAGAAAAACTCCATTTCTCATCGAATTGTACCTCATTCGTCTGAGGGGGAAAAAGCAACGAGTTCAGCATGAGCTAAATCAGCGTTCTTACCCG
>JAZDKH010000161.1:0-3509 GCA_043803325.1 Methanobacteriota archaeon
TGATAATCAGAGATGATGGCATCGAAAGATTGAATTTCAAGTAACTCGAGGGCAGATATCGCTGATTCAAGTGTGGTTATCTCAAAATTCCCGGATTTCTCCAGAAACAGTTTTCCAATCTCAAGTAGAACAGGTTCATCGTCAACATACAGGATGTGAATTTGCTCGATCATGCCCTATCCTCATACTGAAACGTGAATTTTCCTTCAGGAACCAGAATATCATAGCGGGCTCCTTATCCTGGCTCACCAGTCCCACAGATTGAGAGACTGGTGATTGAGACGATCTCTCTGGTCAGAAAAGCCCGATACCTGTATGTTTCCCAAACCGTTATCAAAGATTCGGTCCTTCTCTTCGAGTGAAATGCCGACTTCATCATCTTCATATGAAATAGTAAGGGTATTTTCCAGGTCTTTATAGAATCCCTACAGATACCATTAGAAATAGAGACCACACTAGTATAATAGAACGATATGCCCGAGTATCACAAAGAGTTCTGTCATATATTTATTATTAAATCAAAGGCATTATCCTTGATTATTTTCATTTTACTTGGACTAATTCTTGAATTTATAGTACACTATATGCTGAAGATATCAATAATATATACACACCTGTTTTATCTTATCATAATCCTGGCAGCAATCTGGTACCAAAGAAAAGCAGTCTGGTTAGCTCTCTTTTTTGGTATCCTGCACATTGAAGTTACGTATCTGATTCATGGTTCTTTATCCATTGATCCCGTCTTTCGTGCAATAATGTTATGTACGGTAGCCTTCATTGTCGGATCACTAGTACAGTGCCTGACTATTTTCAGAGATGAAGATATTCGTAAAAACCACGAACTAGAAAAAGTACAGAGATCTATTCTCATCGCAAATAAAAAACTCAATCTCCTATCAAGCATAACCCGGCACGATATTCTGAACCAGCTGACTGCTCTTCTCGGATATCTGGAGATATCGCTCGATATATGTGAAGAGCCTGAACTCAAAGACCTAACAAAAAAAGAGCAACACATTGCTGAAACCATTTGGAAACAGATAGAATTTACCCGGCATTACCAGGACATCGGTGTCAGATCTCCAATCTGGCACAATCTCATTGAAAATTTTCAGAAAATTCAATCTACTTTTCATCATGATACTATCACCCTTCAATCAACTCTGACAAATATTGAGATCTATGCTGACCCACTCTTTCCCCTCATTTGTCAAAATCTGGTTGATAATTCAACTCGTCATGGAGAACGTGTCAGTAATATTCGTTTTTCTACCGAGCAAGACAACACAGATCTTATCTGTGTGTATGAAGATGATGGAATCGGAGTTCCAGATAATGAGAAAATAAAGATATTTGAGCGGGGATTCGGGAAACATACCGGTATGGGCCTGTTTCTAGTTCAGGAAATTCTGGCAATTACAGAACTTTCCATACGGGAAACGGGAGTGTATGGAGAAGGAGTCAGATTTGAGATTAGAATTCCGAAGGGTTCATATAGAGTCTCATCATCAGAAGAAAACACGTAAATCAAGGATTTTTTTCGAATGTATTACCCATCATAAGAGATTTATACAATGATATGGATATGTCCTTCATTCCCCATCAGATAGACTTGATATATGCACGTATCTGACATATGGCCAGATCGCATGACACCAGCGTATACCGGACAAAGACAGGGAACATAAAAATCGTTAGATAAGAGGATTGTTGGAGAAATCCCGTACAAAAAACGGGTGAATGAGTACCATACCAGATACCATGAAAATTACGAAAGTATCAGAAGTCCCTTCGCAACAGAACCCGCATCATATAGATGCAAGGCCCATCTACTCCTCTCCCCATGGAGTGGCCGTTGTCATCACTCTTCAGCCTGATGAATCCCTGAAAAAACATATTACACCAGTAGATGTCTTCTTTTATGTTCTGGAAGGAACAGGGATAATCGAGATCGGTGAGGAGAGAGAGGTTGTGTCAAAAGATTCAATCGTCGAAAGCCCGGCCGGGACACCACATCGGTGGAGTAATGAGAGTGATACCGTCTTCCGGGTCCTGGTAGTAAAGGTACCAAGACCCACAGAGACGACAAAACTTCTCTGATATCACCCCCCAATATGTTTCTTCCATCACAGTGAACTGCTTCTGATTATTTTAAACAAGCACCTGATCACAGGGGATAGCGATCCGAATCGTCTCGTCATGTCACTAACAATTGCATAAGCAATGCTGAATCGTATAGTTCCCAACGAACAGAGTTGGTATTGGATTATGGAATCGTGACCAGCCTCATTACATTACGACTGGACCTGTTGGTCACAAAAAAACACGCGGTTAATTATGCAAAAAATTACGAGATATATTTCTCAGGTTCTGAATCAAACATTTTTTTGCATCCAGGGGCACAGAAATAATACTTCTTCCCCTTGTACTCACTCGTAATTTTCGCGGTCTTCTCATCCACGGTCATCTTACAGATCGGATCAATTGCCACTTTTTCTCCTCTATATACTTTCATGATCTTCCAGTGAGATAAAGATACTGCACTTAAATTTCGGATATTTTAACCAGATCACAAAGTTCAATTGCAATCAATTCAGAATATCTCTCTGAATACATATGGATCCCCTCACTGTAACTCAATGGTCACCTTATCTTGCCGGAGCAGGGATTGGTATACTCCTTTGTCTTGCAATGCTCCTCTCGAACCGTCCCTTCGGATGTGGGGCTGCATTTACCGGTGTTGCCGGAATGGTTGAAGGAATCTTCAGGGGAAGAAAGATTGTCGCAGATAAACCGTACTTCCAGGAGTTTCCCCTTCGCATCGAGTGGCAATGGATGCTCGTTCTCGGTATCATTATCGGTGCGTTTATCAGCACTATCCTTTCAGGGACATTTCAGGTAAGCTGGATTCCTCGGGTATTCGCTGGTACGTTTGGAAACAGCCCGGTTCTCCGGGTAATTACAGCACTTATCGGAGGGATCCTCGTAGGCCTTGGGGCCAGGTGGTGCTGGGGGTGCCCAAGCAGTCATGGGATCAGCGGGATTCCCCAGCTCTCACTGGCAAGTTTTGTCGCAGTAGCTTGTATGTTTGCAGCAGGGATCGGAGCAGCTCTCTTCATCTTCAGGATCCTGGTGTAATCATGTTTGAAAAACTCCACAGAAACCAGCATGCACAGCTTGTTCTTGGTCTGCTCCTTGGTATCGGATTTGGGTTTCTTCTTCAAAAAGGGAATGTAACATCGTATGATGTAATCATCGGGCAGTTACTGCTGACTGATTTTACGGTTTTGAAACTCATGCTCTCCGCAGTGATAGTTGGCATGATAGGCCTGCATATCATGAAGCACCTGGGATGGATCGAGTTTCATACATTCAAAGGGTCGGTCGGTTCTACCGTAATCGGAGGGTGTATCTTTGGCCTCGGATTTGCTATCCTGGGATTATGCCCCGGAACTCTTGCCGGAGCCATTGGTACCGGTCAGATGGATGCCCTCTTTGGCGGAGCA
>JAZDKH010000162.1:0-5729 GCA_043803325.1 Methanobacteriota archaeon
GGCTAATATTCACCAAAAGAGAGAGAATATCCGGATATTATATCCTATAAAACAAAATATATAAATGCTATCAAATAAATTATATTCAGAGATAAATTCATGGCTAACTTACCAAATGCGGCAATTGTTAGAATTGCAAAAGAAAATGGGGCAGAACGGGTTGGAAGCGACGCAGCAGCAGCATTAGTCAAAAAGACTGAAGAATATATTGCAGAACTTTCACGGGAAGCGAATAAATTAGCACTTCATGCAGGAAGAAAAACCATCAAGGCTGAAGACGTAGAAATGGCAGCAAATTCTGCCTGATTTTCTTTTTTTCTAAAACGATTAAATAAACATTCCTGTTACCAGGGGTTGTTGATACGTTCATAATTCTCTTCTTCAGATCTCACAAAATATCTAATCGTGCATATATTAGGTATGATCCATATCAAGAGTGAGTACCGCAAAGGTTAGAAAAAAGAATAAATTTCTAAAAAAATCGTGAATTTATTTACGTCCCGGTCTTTAGGTCTGTTTTCGAGAATCCGTATAAATTACTATTTCATCAACCTAACAAATGTCGATATTACATGGTATCAGACTTCTAAATATGAAAATGGAAACCATTTTCATGATAATGGAATTTCTCAGTATCAGACGAGTAAGAATAATTAATCGTACTCTCGCCAGGTCTTCTCACATTTTGTGCAGCGGAAAAACCTCACTTCACTTTCATCAGCAGATCTGAGGGAACGGAGCCAATATTCAGCTTCATTATTACCACATTCAGGACACCTGATAGCAATCGTAGGGAGGGTTCTGATTTTGTCGGTGTCATCTACAATAACAATTTCTTTCTCAGTCCGTTTATCGATCTTCTTCATCAGGGCACTGGGCGCTTCTTCTTTTGTCCACCCGCAACCGGCGCAGACAAAAGAACCGCCCTGATTCTTAAGCATTCTCCCACATTTCTGACAGAACATTATGTATGAATTAAATCGGAAAGTATTTTAGATTATTAGAAAAAGGGTTGCGCTCTGGGTAATTAGTCAAGTCCGGGTTCTGAGAATGCGCAGGAATATTGTGAAAATTACTGAATAATTATGAAGTGGCAACACCCATACAAGAGCAGATGTTTGAACTATTCATCCCGATATCGTGTATCTTTTTCCTTCTCTCACTGGTCCCTGGAATACATCGGAAATATACCGCAATCCTCGCCTGGATTTCAATTATCATCGTATTAATATCTGGAGTACCTGCCTGGATTGAAGAAAGTAACATCCTGTATCCATTAATGTCGGTCCTTTCGATACCATTTCTCTGGGCGACTATCAGGATGCTCTATGCAGATAATAAAGTAGTATACCAACTGACCCGTGCTGCAGGGGTTTCTTTTCTTATTTACGCACCATTCGCATTTTATGAACCCTTGGGAAACGCACTTATCAGCATAGTGATCGGCCAGACTGAGATGATCCTCAATTTATTCCAATTCCCCTTCGACCAGGTACTCTGGAGTACGATCGAACACGGAAGATTCAGAGTTGAGATCATTCTTGCGTGTACTGGTATTCAGGCTATTGCAATCATGCTTGGCGTTGCAGCAGCAGTACCAACCACCTGGCGGCAGAAGCTTCTCGCATTTGTTATCATCGCCCCGCCGATCTATATTCTGAACCTTTTTCGAAACACCGGGGTTATCATCGCCTATACAGAGCAGTGGTTCACCTGGCTGCCCGACATCACCGATGGCACAGAACCAGGATACTCCAGTTTCTTCTGGGCACATAATATCATAGCAGAAGGAGTTGCACTAATATTTCTCATTATTCTTGCATATGGACTATTCAGACTTATTCCCTCACTTGCAGACTTTGCTGCCGACCTGGTTGACGCCTACCGGCAGGAGATTATGAAAATCGCCGGTAGAGGTACATAAGTCGTTCTAGAGCAGAAAGATTTGTGCAGATCGCAATGATGATGATAGAGACCCAGATATACCCGACCAGTCCACCAAGGCCAAGAATCAGGAGGGTCTCTGGTCTTCCGAAAAATCCTACCCCTTCGAGGGGATCCTCGATCTTTCCATCACGTCGCTCTGAAAATCCAATCTCTGCATACGTCACCGGCTTTATAAACGTATTCATCAATGATCCGGTCACCGCAACAGCAACAATTGCAAAGTCCCAGGTTGCAGGCACAGGAAGGTATCTGGATACTATAGGGGTGGCAGAGATACCAACACCGATGATAACAATCGCATCAGTATATTTGTCAGCAATCCAGTCGAAAACCGCACCGAAACGAGTTTCACAACCAGATCTTCGTGCAACAGTTCCATCAATCAGATCCAGAATTGCAGAAATAAAAAGAAAAATACTACCAGCCAGGAATGCACTTGTTGCATAACAACCTGCACATGCAAGACCGGCGAGAATAGAGAGGACAGTTATCATATTTGGTGAAATACCAAGCCTGAGAAAGATTCCTGAGAGCGGCTGCACATATCCGATAAACCGGTAACGAAAAGCGGTAATATTCATCCTTATTAAACCTCATCCTGGTATTCAACGGCTCCTTTGCGTATCACAAAAGAGGAGGATACAAGATTGGTAATACTCAGAAGGGGTATCGGTAATTATTCTTTGTGTCATGGATCGGCGCTCGTTACACATCATCTCCATCTCTGTTATATCTGCATCTATGCGTGGATCATGGTGAGCATCATCTTGAACGATTTTTCTGCATCGACTGCATGCGGAATTGACGCAGGAAGAATGATACGTTCTCCTGTTCGAACGATACACACTTCTCCAACTTTTATACCACCGGTTAATACTCTTCTGCCTGTTGAGGTCACGTAATTATCTGAATGAACCGCTAATATTGATCTACGTATGTCTGCAGACCAGAACCGCCCACATGTTGTACTCGTCTCTGAGGTGACTGTTGACGGGAAACTGACCGTGACCAAAGGTGCATCATCCAAACTACTGATGCAATTTATGTCACATGAAGCAGAGGTCCTTCTTCATCGTATCCGGGCAGAATCTGATGCGATCATGGTTGGATCAAACACAATCACCATAGATAACTCATTCCTCACAGTCCGGCATGTTCCAGGCAGGAATCCTATTCGGGTTATCCCTTCATCCCGTGCAACGATTTCACCAGATGCCAATGTCTTCTCAAATGACTCACCAACCATCATCGCAGTTTCAGAGGCCGCAGAACCAGCCCGGATTGAGATACTGAAGAAGAAAGGCGCGATTGTTGAGGTTGCCGGTAGAGAAAAAGTGGATCTTGTTCTTCTCCTCCATCGGCTGGCATCAAATCACGGAGTGAGACGACTGATGATTGAAGGCGGATCAACTCTCAATGGACATATGTTTTCTCTTGGTCTCATTGATGAGATTGTGCTCATTCATCTGCCCTTTATCGCTGGAGGAACCGACACACCCTCCCTGGTAGGAGGTCTTGAGACCAGATCAGTGGATGACCTTGTCAGGCTTGAGCTTACGAAAAATTATCTTGCCGGGGAGAACCTCATTACTGAGTATATTGTTCGCCGACCTGAATCCTGCCAATAGAACAGTAAAACTTTTTCTTTCAGATCATGCTGATGGGATCTGCCTTCATAATCTCTCTGAGAACCGTGGTAGCATACTGCCCGGGTTGAAGACTAAACGAAAAAATAATCCGATCTTCACACTGCTCCATATTAATCGCCGTAGAGAGCAGAATTGCCCGGAGAGCTCCGGAGAACCGGGTTTCAAGATAGGTTGATGCTAGCCCGAACATTTCAGCAGTTATCCCTTCTTCCTGCATTAACCACGCCATATTCTCATCATCAGGACCGACAGGATCAAAATTTTCAGATCCCGGCATGAAGAGAGCAAGTCTGCAACGATCACGTTTCATCTGCATCGCTGCCATTCTGACCGTGCCAGTGCTGACAACGTCTGATTTTCCATCTGGAAAGATGATACGATCTCCCGGACCAGGATCAGATAGTCCTCTCCCTTCTTCGATACGCATACTGAGTGCCCGGTTAAAAAACCAGGACTGCACTGCACTTACGAACATTGAACGGAGGGTTCGGGGGAATGCATGGAACGCACCTCCATAGTCTCCCGGATTTGTAACCAGATGATGTAGGAGTGCCCGTTCAAGCGAAAGTCTGACCGGAATTTTGTGCAGGGATTCTTTCGCATCTCCGGTATCCCTATAATATTTTCTTCCTTCCATAGATTCGGGCCCTTCGCTCACAGAGGGATAACTAACAAAAGTTTTTACTGCATCTTCATATGACCCACGAAGAATGTCAAGACCGGTGAGATGCGTTACCGGCCGCTGCACTCCGAAGCGCTGATACCCGAAGTAATTAGGTACCCCACCAGAAAGGCCGGTAAGAATGGACTTATATGGAATATCTGCATTCAGAGGAGTAAATTCAGTGAGTGCTATCCTGAACCGGTTCCCAAGAAGTTTTCCAAGACTGATCTGCTGATCAGATGAACCCACTGGTTCAATAGTGATGTCAGGAATATGAAGGGTGGTAATGACATTGGGATCTGCTTTGTATATCGAGATATATTGAGTCGTCACCGCCCGCTTATCTTTCGTCCCGGCAAACCCAATCCGCTGGTGACTCATTCCAAGCCTATTTGCGATCTCTTTGATTGCCCGCTGCTGATCCCAGTTCTTCTTGGTGAGCCGACAGATAAGATATGAACCGGTTTTAGAAGGATCAGGAGGGGGTGCAAGTTCTTCAACGATGAAATCTTCAGGTGTATCTCTAAGCCTTCCTCCAATTCCATCCAGATCAGAGATGTACCATGATATTCCGAGAGTATTATCCAGTGGGTATGGACTTTTTCTCATAAGAGAGTGAGATCCCCGGTAATTTTATCGAGTTCTTCAGTCTTTGCCGGCCCGAGTCCAAGAGCTGTGATAGTACCAGGAGGTATCTCAGTCATCCCTGCATCCTGAATGAGGGCTGCAGCAATACCAGCAGCCTCAGCGATACTCTTCAGTTCAAAGAGAGTCCGCTCATCATTAACTTTCAGGACCACTTTTTTCTGCCCTTCATTCATCCAGGCTTTCTTTGCGTTCGAGTCACTCTTCTCATATGCCACAATTGCTGCATGCCCTGCCTGGGCGCAACGCTTCCCACAACTCATCTTCACATCATTTCTGATGATAATACACTGTTTCCATCTGAACTCAGGTTCCCGGACCATATCCTAATACATTGGGGCCCGGTTACCATAATGATGCAGGAGGCTGCGAGGATTCATAGGTAACGAAAGCCAGATACTGAGTTAGAAAGAATGGACCGGACGTACGAGGTAGTGGTGGTCGGTGCAGGACCTGCAGGTTCAGCTGCAGCGACCGCCTGTGCAAAAGCAGGACTCTCAACACTTCTAATTGAAGAGCAGGCCCATATCGGGATCCCGGTTCAGTGCGCAGGGTTACTCTCATGTTCTGCATTTGATGAGTGCCGGGTCTCCAAAAAGTCTGTTTTGAACACGGTTTCAGGAGCCACAATTAGTACTGACCATGCATCTCTCTCCTTTGATGCAGGGAAAAAAAAGGCGTATGTAGTAGATCGGTCACAACTAGACCTGGAGATGGGTATTGTCGCTGCTGATGCCGGTGCAGAAATTCAACTGAAAACCCGTGCTTACGGAATTTATCAGGCCCCTCATATTCTCAAAACCACTGGGACAAAGGGAAAGGAA
>JAZDKH010000163.1:0-6456 GCA_043803325.1 Methanobacteriota archaeon
TCTTAGCGAACTCATCCTCCTTTATCCGGTTTTCAACGCCACATCTCCCACAAAATGATGTGGTCAGTTCAAACCGCACCAGTTGAATCGCACGACCAAGGATCCCGAGAGTATCACGGGATAGGGTAGCGCCAATGGTGCGCAGATGAACAAGATGATACCCGGGGGGGAGGACTGACCCTTCGATGATCCGGTATACCCATGAATTCGTATCAGATGAACTCCCGATAAAAATAGGCGAACCAACAAACGGTATTAGTGACTCAGGAATACCTGATGACAGGACTGGCTCGTTGTGATAGCATAGAATGTTCCCTTCACTATCAGCCAGTGCATATGCGGGTGAACCGCCTGAAAGGGACCGGGTATTGAGGTCAGGAATAATAAAGTGAGGATCATACATAGAAATCAGGTAGGGATATACAATACTGAGTCAAATATCTTATCATATCAGTTAGGAATCAAAGGTGTCCCATACAATGCATCCTTCATATATCTCTGCAAAACTCTAATAATTTCTGGTTAAAAAAAACCAGAAAAAAGAAGGGCGGTGTATTTGATGCTTATGGGTGAGCACTTCCCCATGCAGATGGGTCAGGAACTGTAGATTTAAAAATAGAAGAGTCTGGAGATTCAAAGCGACATGGAACTTCCTGCAGTTGAAATTC
The DNA here is from genome assembly GCA_043803325.1 of Methanobacteriota archaeon. Lineage (GTDB taxonomy): Archaea > Halobacteriota > Methanomicrobia > Methanomicrobiales > Methanospirillaceae > Methanospirillum. The sequence goes on from JAZDKH010000163.1 coordinate 669, forward strand.
GCCAGATACGCCCATGCTCAGTCTGCGCTTTCTTTGTCCATATTTCTGAAACTCAGGATGGAATATGTACACTCAATAAAGGGGAGAAAAAAGGCCAAAGTCGACCACGTTGGGATTCCGATGACCTCATCGATCTCACAACCCGGACATGCTGGTATAATATCACCCTTGATGAGATCGAAGGGACATCTGACCCTTGGGTACAAAGTATTGTCAATGAATCACTCAGGTTCTATAACTCTGCCCATAGCCACCGGGAGATCACTGCCGGACGCAGAAACAGGAGCAGAAGACCATAACCATCGACAGGCAGATTTTCAGACTGGATCTAAAGACGATATCCTGCATATTTTTTCGTTGTGATCACCATAGCACAACATTTAATTAAATATCGGACCAAGCGTACGACATACGACTCTTATGATCGAATCTCTTATCCAGATCCTGATCGCTGCAGCATGCTGCTGGTTCCTTTTCATAATCGTTGATATGATATTTGCTCTCCCAAAAGAGGGAGGGGTAGTCGGGGCGACCTCGATAGCAGAGGCAGTTGAGCAGGGGGGTGGAAACATCCGTGGCGGAACCATGATGGGTAACATCGTCTCATCGCCTGATGCATCTGCAGGAACACTTCTTGCAGCCTGTGGAGTATATTGTTTTGGTATCCCCGGAGGGCTGATTGCCACAATTCTGGTATATATCGGCAATCGGATCTGTTATGATCCCGGATATGCAGGAACCACCGGATGCTTCCTGGCGACTTTCATGGTCTTTGGCGGATCTCTCATCGGCATACCTCCGTCAGCTTTCATTGCCGGCATGGTTATAGCTATCATGACCATACAAGGAGCATGGCACCCATGGTCAAGTAAACTCCTTGGGCGAATCTGGAGGTGGAAATCCTGATCGGACCGGAATCTCCGGACCAGATCGCTCTCTGGGTCTGCGCAATAATTGCTCTGTATGCCACAGTCAGAGTGATATTCGAGCCAAATACCATGCGGAAACTTCCGTTTCTTAATGTCTTCAGCTTTGCCATAGCAGGAATCATTGCCCTTATAATTCCTCATCCCCTGGCACTCGTCGCGGCGGTAGCCTACTTTGTGGGGAGCACCTTCGAGTCGAACGCGATAGCAAGTGTGTATGCTGGAGGAATATCAGAGGAGGAATCCCATGAATGAGATACTCATCTTCCTCTTCGGGGGTATCGCCGTTGTCGGTGCGATATATACCGGAATCACCAAGGATCCCTTTCAGAAGCTTATTGCGATAGGCCTCCTCTCCGGTGCCGTAATGCCACTTCTCATGGATCGGGGGTATGTGGATATCGCCATTGCCTTTGCCCTGATTCTTCCGCTGTCAACGGTATTCATCCTTCAACTCTGTCGGAAGGGGATGCCATGATCATGTCACCGGAGTTCATTATCGGGTTTATTATTCTGATAATCGGAACAATCATCTCTGCATTTCCCGGAAAGCGTGACTACCTGACACGGCTCATCAACCTGGAGATTCCGGCATTCGGACTGCTTCTCATTGCCCTCTCATTTAACGAGGCACTGGCACTCATGACATTCATCGCCGTCTCTACCCTCTCCACCTTCGTGATGATACTGGTCATAGAACGAACGGAGGAACCGGTATGAGACGTCGATCCTTATTCAGCCGTTTCTCAATTGCATTTGGATCATTTAAGAATCTCGCAGCAATGTATGCAGCACTCGGGATTATCCTGAGCATCGTGGTCCTCGCTATGATCCCCCTCATCTCCTACCATGAAGATCAGTTATATCCGAAGTATATCAACCGGTCCAGTAATTTAGATCCGTATGACCGGGGAGGCACACCCTTTACCCAGGCCATCATCAAATCACAATACCCTGATAACTCTCCATATCAGGGGTATGTGACCGCGTACTTAACCCCATTCTCCGGGTTTCTCGCAAATACCACCCCGTACCTGGGAACGACCATTGTGGCCCATCCTGGAGGTATCCTTGATGAGATCCTCTATAACACTCGTGGTCTTGATACCGTCATAGAAACAACCATCCTGTTTACTGCATTTGCCATCGCCTCATTCTTATACCGGAGGAAGATCTGATGAATCTCTATCAGATTGGGCTTGCAACCTCACTAGTGTGCATAATAATCTCATTCTGGGCCCTGATGCGGGAACGGGATGACATCCATAAACTCCTGCTCGTGGATCTGATCGAAACGATAGGTCTTGTACTCGTCGCCCTGGTCGCAACCGATCTTGCCGAGGCATTGATTCTACCCGGCCTGGTGGTCGGCATATCTGAACTTATCGCTCTTTCTGAGATTTATATCAGAAAAGAATCACTATTCGTCCCCAGACACAAACCTATCAGGATTGAGGTGATGAAGACCGCACCACCGATCATCTCGTTTATCCTGGTAGTATATGGGATAATCCTCTCCGGATTCTCTGGTGGAGCAGTTGCCGGGGTCGGGGTAGTCTTCTACTTCATGTGTGTCGGTCATTCAGAACGGTTTGAGCTTCTGGAGACCCTGTCAGGATATGCCTGGGCATTCTGGATCATTGCCTTCTTCATCTTCATGATCCTCCCCCAGTACTGGTTCATCGCGGTGATGATATCAGGAGGGGCAATCCTGCTCAAGGTTACCACAAAAATGTCACTTATTGGAACTATGCGCCAGAATTATGAGGAGGAACATCCATGAGTGGCATGTTTGGTCTTCCTATCGAAGGCCAGCACCTTTATACTCTTGAGTTCGGAGATATTGTCCCGTATTTAAGCCTATATACCTGCTCGCTCTTCATATTTGCAGTGATTTTTATTATCATCGCAATAATAACCCGGCCAGAGAAACAGGCAACTATCGTTTTTGGAACTGACGGATATTACAATAAAGAGATTAGTATAGAAGATCTAAAATTCCAGCGATTCATGGCAATCGCCTGCGGTCTCGCTACCCTTGGGGCGATGATCACCGGGGATCTCTTCAATTTTACCCTCTTTACAGCGCTCGTCGGGGTCACCAACATAGGCATCGTTGCTGCAACTGAAAATAAACACATCCTCAATGCAGCATTCCATTATGGGATTGTTGCCATGGTAGCCACCGTTTTTCTCTTCGGTGGGGCAGCAACTGCTCTCGGAGCGACGGGAACACTCTCTATCTGGGCGCTTGCAGGACAACATATGGTTCCTCTTGCCGCAAAAATATTCCTCGTATTCGGAGTTTTCGGCGAGGGAATGGCTCCGTTCTATATCGGAAAGTCAGAGATGATCCGTGCACCCGGAGCACCATATGTGCTTATGATCCATGTCAGCTCGCTACTCATATTCCTGCGAGTTGTTGAGATAGTTCTGACGGTGTGAAAAGAATGGATAAACATACCAGTAAAAACCTGACCGCCCTCTTCACGCTGGGAATATTTCTTCTGATCGTGGGTGAATTGAGCGGAGTTCAGCCTTCATGGATTTTTCCTTTTCTGATGATCATCATCTTCCCAGGTTTCATTCTCTCTCTCTTCTCCTGGTGGAATGCATCTAATGAAGGCGGCGATATGCCGTTCATGGGGTACTGAAATGATAGAACTGATCGCAGCTGGTGCCATCGTTGGTCTACTCTTTCACGGGATCCATCGAAAAGTTATTGCCCGAATTCAGGGGCGTCCCGGACCACCTATATGGCAGGAAATTTTACACACCCTCAAATTTTCCTTTAAACAGACCTGGGTTCCAAAAACTGCGAGCAATCCACTCTTTGTCTTCATCGTTGCGGTGGAACTTGCCATCTGGACGGGAGCAATAGTTATTGTTGGATATGGAGGGAATCTTCTGATGCTCTTTGCCGTATTCATGCTCCACAAGATAGTAGAGCATGGACTCGGGCTCTCATCAGGTTCGCCATATGGAAAGTTCGGAGCAATCAGATCGGTGATGTCAGCAGCGTCTGAGATTCCCCTGTTTGCTACCATCGGCGGGATGTACCTGATTACCGGGAGTTTATCAATCAGTGATATTGTTGAGTGGCAGCAGATCCATGGCCCTCTCCTCATCACCGCCTTTCCCCTCGCCGTTGCGATGTATCTGGTGATCCTCTCAAAGATGCATTACGGCCCGTTCTCGATTACCAAAGCAAAAGAGATCGTATCCGGAGTTCTGACCGAGCATTTCGGAACCTTTCGCGCAGGGCTGGATGTCGCATTTGCGATGAAGACCTTTGTTCTGATATGGGCATTTGTACTGATATTTATCGGAGCTCTCCCCTGGTGGCTGATGCTGATTGCAATGCTCATCGTGCTCATCTCTCTCTCATTCGTCTGTGCTTTCACCCCGATGCTCACGCCATATGACACCGTAGCATTTCAGGCGGTGGTCAGTGCCCTTCTTGTCATCTATCTTTGCATCATCGGGGTTATACTATGAGTCTTATCAGACAGGTTTCCTTTGCAGGAATCGTTTTTTATGGCCTGATATTTGTCATCCAGGCGATGGATCACCGACCGGTATGGGGAGAATCACTTGCAGGAATTGCAATAATCACATTTCTTGCGGCCCTCTCATTCAAATCCGATGAACATCCTCTGCATCTGGGTGAGATGATACTGATATGGGCTTGTATTCTTCTCTTCGCCCTCTACGCTCTGCTCCGGGCAGGAGGAGTCATATGATTGATCTGGTATATGAACGGGATCTTACCGCTATGAAATTTGCAATTCTCAAAGGAGTATATCATGCAAAAATTGTCCTGATGATGGCAGAAGACCTGAACATCCAGCCCAATCAGCTCAGAAAACACCTGATAAAAACTCTCGATATGATAACCCTCGAATCTATCGCTCCCCGGTATGATGCTGCTCAAACAGACTACGAACATGATGAGATACGAAAGGCACTTGGATATGAACTGTACACCCGTTTCATTCCGATCATCCCGAAAAATGTGATGGATGAGGCCTGTATGCGGGCAAAAACCATGATACAAGATGGATATTATGAACCAGATGCCATCATCGCGGCTAAGAAATATATTGCTGAAGAGGTTTTTTCATGACCCTTCTGCAATCTGTAAAAAATCTGGTCAGATCCCGATCAATTCATGTCTGTTACGTGGATACCGGTTCATGCAACGGGTGTGATATCGAAGTCCTTGCGTGTCTCGCCCCCCGGTATGACCTGGAACAGTACGGTATTTATGTCCACAATAACCCCCGGGAAGCTGATGTCCTCCTGGTTATCGGGGGGATAACCCCCCAGTGGGAGGATAAACTGAAGATGATCTGGGACAGGATACCTGAACCAAAAGTTGCGGTTGCAATCGGGAACTGCCCGATCAGCGGATGCGTTTACAACCGGACTGATTCACTCACGAACCCTCCGGCCCGGAAACATATCCCTATAGCTGCGGAGGTTCCTGGCTGTCCACCCCGGCCTACTGAGATCATATCTGCAATCCTCTCGGTCCGGGACCTGATTTTTAAAGACTGGGAGATGAAACAATCATGAAAAAGACCGTAGATGTCTCTATCCCGCTCGGTCCCATGCATCCGGTCTGGAAGGAACCCTGCCGACTGAAATGTGAGACCATCGGTGAGCGGGTGCTCCATGCGGAGATGGAACTTGGATATATGAAGAAGGGAATCGAGCGGATCATGAAAGGGAGACCCTGGCAGGAGGTTATGTTCCTTGCAGAACGGGTCTGTGGGATCTGCTCAGTCATCCATAATATGGTCTTTATCGAAGCGATGGAGAAGATGTCCGATATCGCGGTGCCTGAGAGGGCTGCGTAC
>JAZDKH010000164.1:0-3116 GCA_043803325.1 Methanobacteriota archaeon
ACTCTCGCAACTTTCAGAGGTATACAAATTTATACGAATCGACAACCTTTTTTCCTCCCTCTCAGGTCTATCGATCGGGTAATGCAAGTCAAGTCTGAAGATATAAAAACTATAGAAAACCGGACTATCATAGAAATTGGAGATGACCCTGTTGCAATTGTAAGTCTGGCGCAGATTTTGGGGATATCTGATGATTCAGGAAAAGGATCAGCATCCAGGCAGCTGATCCTTGTTTCTGCATCAGGAATCAGATTTGGTCTCCTGGTAGACAGGATATCCGGAGCTCAGGAGATAGTTGTTAAGAATCTCGGTCCTCAACTTCGTCGGGTCAGGCATATCAGTGGGGCATCCATCCTTGGTGATGGAGTTATTGTTCCGGTGATTAATTGCGAAGATATCGCAGCAACAATCTCTGGGATGGAGCATATTCCTGGACCTGGGCCGATTCAGTCAATAAGGAGAGAACAGCGTAATATTCTGGTTGTTGAAGATTCCATCACTTCCCGGATGCTGCTGAAAAATATTCTTGAAGGTGCAGGATATTTGGTTGAGACCGCGGTTGATGGCGTTGATGCCTTAACCAAGCTCAAAATAAAACCGGTGGATGTTGTAGTCTCTGATGTTGACATGCCGCGGATGAATGGGTTTGTTCTTACTGAAAAATTACGTTCTGATCCGACCTTTACAGATATTCCCATTATTCTGGTCACCTCTCTTGACTCACGTGAGGATCGTGAACATGGTATAACGGTTGGAGCAAGTGCATACATAGTTAAGAGTAGTTTTGATCAGAGTAACCTGCTTGAAGTTATTAATCGGTACACCCAATAACTATTGAAGCATGATTCAGGTACTCGTGGTCGATGATTCTATTGTTTCAAGAGAACTTCTTGCCGGAATCCTTGAATCAGAACCTGATATTTCTGTTATTGGAACCGCATCAAATGGTTCTGAAGCGGTTAATCTTGCGAGCCTATTATCACCAGATATCATCACCATGGATATCAATATGCCGGGTATTGACGGATTTGAAGCAACCCGGCAGATTATGGAGAATTCTCCCATCCCTATCATAATTATCAGCGGTGTTGACAACCTTGCGGAGGTAGCCGCTTCATTCAGGGTAATGGAAGCCGGTGCTTTAACTATTCTTCCAAAACCTCCGAGTCCTACTGATCCATCTTTTTCTTCGGCCTGTAGTGAAATTATCAATTCTATTCGGACTTATGTTGAAGTCAGAGTAATACGAAGATCCAAGATCCGGCCCCTTAAAAAAACAGGTTATGAATCCATTATTATTCCTTCAGGTCAGGTACCAAGACTTGTCGTTTTGGGAGCTTCTACCGGGGGACCTCCGGTCATACAGACTATCATCAGGAAATTACTCCCCTCTTTCCCACTCCCTCTGGTACTTGTTCAACATATGTCTCCTGGGTTTATCGTAGGTTTTGCAGAATGGCTGACTAATTCAACCGGGTTTGTAGTAAAGATTCCTGATCCGGATGAGTTACTTCTTCCCGGTATCCTGTACGTTGCCCCCGATGGAATGCAGACAGGAATTTCACCAGATATGCATATCATGCTATCTTCAGCCCCCCCGGAGCATAGTCTTCGTCCATCAGTTTCATATTTGTTCAGGTCAGCCGCGGCTAATTTTGGTTCATCGGCTATCGGGGTTTTACTAACCGGGATGGGGAATGATGGAGCATATGAACTTTTAAGTATGCGAAAGAATGGATCGGTAACCATCATTCAGGATAAGGAGAGTTCGATTATATATGGAATGCCAGGAGAAGCATTAAAACTAGGAGCGGCATCATATATTCTTAATCCTGAAGAGATTTCGCATGAACTTAGATTGATTGCATCCAAATAGTGACCTTGTGTATAATATGAATGAGTATATTTTGGTGGCGGAGGATAGCAAAACACAAGCAGACATCCTCTGTCATATTCTCCAGAAAGCAGGTTATGAAACCGGCGTTGCTGAAAGTGGTGGAGAAGCATTATCCCTGATAAGGATCCGGATGCCTGATCTCCTTTTGACTGATATTGTTATGCCAGGTATGGATGGGTATGAACTATGTAATGCGATAAAATCTTCTCCCACTCTTTCTCACCTTCCCGTGATTTTGGTCACTCAACTCCATGATCCCGAAGATGTTATCAAAGGTCTTGTCTATGGGGCGAATAATTTTATCATCAAGCCGTATGATCCAGAGGGACTTCTTGCGAGGATATCTGCGGTTCTCCGTTCAACTAAATATCCATCATTATACGGGGGATCGATAAATATAGAGTATAATGGGACCCGTTATCCAATCTTGTCAGATAGAGATGATATCCTGCAGATTCTTCTCTCTATTTATGATACTGCGGTATCCCGGAATATTGAACTTGAAAAAGCGACAGAACGGTTGAACATCCTTACCGGGAGCCTTGAAGAACTGGTTGAAGAACGGACCCATGCTCTGCAGAGAACCACTGAAACAGTTGAACAATTGTTGATGCAGAAGAATGAATTGATAACAAAAATTGGTCATGATCTGAAGACTCCTCTCACGCCTCTTGTTGCACTTCTTCCCTATGTTTTTGAACAAGAAAAGGATTCAGAATTGCAAGATATTCTTGATGTTCTGATTGGTGACGTACAGGTGCTGAAAGGACTTGTCGATCAGACGATCAGGCTTTCTCTTCTGAATTATGAATCTTTTTCGATGATTGAGTCTGAAATACCAATTACTAAAGTTATTGATGAGGTGATCAGCGGATATATGTTTTCTATCAGACAATTGAATCTTAGCATCCTGAATCTGATTCCTCCCGATTGTACAGTTCTCCTCTCTCCATTTCATGCCACTACAATCTTTGAAAATCTGATCTCAAATGCTATTAAATATAATGTAAGAGAAGGGACGATAACTTTCCGACTGGTAGATGACGATTCATTCTGGGCAATATCAGTGACTGATACCGGAATTGGGTTAACAAGTGAAGAGGCAGAGCAGGTGTTTGATGAATTTTTTAAAGCTGATCTATCACGTCATGATCATTCATCTCATGGTCTGGGTCTGTCTATAGTCCACCGAGTCATCTCCATGTGTAAAGGAACAATA
>JAZDKH010000165.1:0-6596 GCA_043803325.1 Methanobacteriota archaeon
GGTTCCAATATAGATTGAGTCAAGATCAGGGTTTGTTGCTACGAGCGGGATGCAGAACCGATCCATCTCGCTGAGATACCTGATCTCCTCTGATGTTTCATTAAGAGAGACACCTGGGGCCACATGTAAGAACCCGGACGCATTAGGATTCTGTGGCCCGTTTACAATCGCGACACTTTGTCCACCTGTTTGTAAAGGTTCAGAAACCTGCTTTTGGGCTGCTTCAGCGATAAATCTCAGATCACCTTCAGACCTCTCAAAGTAGAGATTGGTGATCTCTGCTTTGTCTTGCACAAGGGAGAAGATCTGCTGTTCTGCACTCTGTTCAAGAGCGTTTGAACTATCCTGAACTGCTTTCTCTCCAAGATCAATGCTGCGGGTTATTCCCTTCTGACCCATCTCTTCAATGAGAGGCGAGCCAATGAAGAAACTGAACCCAATCGTTATTATTGCAATTACGAGAAAGAGCAGGAGAATTTTTCCGGTGACACTGATTTTTAATCGTGACATGATTGGAATACCTGGTAACTGATTCAGGGTGCGCATTTAACCCAGGAGCAGATGTATGGCATAAATCTCTCCAGGATCATATCATATGTTCCATCTGCTTTCATACCGTCTAAGGCTTCCTGCCAGATCTTAATCTCAGTATCAGGGGTCTTCCTATTGAATGCAATGTACATTCCGCGGGTCATATATGGCCAGACCTCGATAATGCGGTTCATCTCAGGTCCGAGTTGCTTTGCATTCTGGGCATACATATCTTTGGTACCAAACCAGAGCGCTGCCTTTCCGGTTAACACAGCTTCAACGCACTCTTTATCATCATAACAGAGAAGCAGGTTGGTGATGTTTCCTGATTGAAGTGATTGGTGCCTGCCAGTATTACCCACGACGGCGATTATCCCGGCTTTCTTTACATCTGCAAGAGAATGAATTGGTATGGTGTAGTCATCTCTGCCAAAGAATGAGTACTCGACATCCGCAATAGGCCCGACCCATTTGAACATCGGATCACGCTGATGCGTGAGGGTGGTTGAAAAGATGGCAGTACCCGGGGTTGACAGGACAGGATTATACCCGGCAGACCATTCTCCCAGATGTATTGGCGCGTCTATTTCAAGACGTTTCATTAGTTCCCTAACGATTTCAGTTGATCTTCCAGATACTCTCCCCTGTTGATCGATGTAACTCATGGGAGGCTGCTCTTCGGTATACAGTTCAAGATGAGATGATCCTTCAAATTTTACTGGAATAATATCCGATGGTTTTGACATCTCTTTTGTGGTACACCCGGAAAACAGGATGAATAAACCTATCAAAATGAAACAGAATGTCTCGAGCCACCCTGATTTTTGATTCATGATATCCGATACCAGTATCTGCAATGGGCTGATTCAAGGGGATGGATTTTGGCGGTTACCTTACTCATTCTTCTCTATAAGGTATCGTTTCAGACATATTGTCTCATATGTATCCCACTTTTTGCGATCTATACAGTCAAACCAGATGTCCTCCTGATTCTCCATTTGTTGAAGGGATGCCAGAAATTCTGAAGTCAGAGCGTTGGGAGGAATAATCGTCGCCCCCGAATCATCGCAGACAGCAACCGAACCATCATATTGCTTCCTTCGAACATCGATTATTTGCGCATCAAATGGCTGAGTTACCTTTTTATTGTAACACCCAAGAGGGGTTATGCCGATGGACCAGATCGGAAACCGTTCTTTGATGAGTTCATGAACATCCCGTACGAGGCCAATAACAATGACCGCAGCCACCTGTCGATATAGGATGAGGAATTTTGAGACTAGTGAGCCAAATACCGCTCTGTCCGCACAACCAAAGGCTTCGACCAGCAGAATCTCACCCGGTTGCGCGCTTCGAATTTGATCATGAAAGTCCCAGTTTGACTCATTATAGGCGTAGATCCAGCGTACCGGTCCAACACAATGAATTTGGCTCGTTATTGGCCTGACCCCGTTAATTACCCCGGTCTTTTCTAACGCATCTGATACCTGTGCGGTAGAGACACGATTGATCCGGATGAATTGAATAATCTTATTCTGCATTGAGCCTCGAAATGATGGATTAACCTCTTGAGTATGAGCATATTATCATTTCTAATAGATAACAGAAGAGGATAAAATCCACGTGGTTAAATCTCATGAACGTTGAGGATCTTATCTGATATGGAGTATGGAACGCCACCAGGAGATCAAGTTGTCACACATCTTCAGCAGAGACTTATTGTCCTTGTCATAACACTCAGGATGATCCTTGGTGCGATTGACGGATCTATGCTTCCAATTGCAATATCTACAATAGTATGGGATGTAGGGAGTGCATTTGCCCCTCTCCTTCTGATAATAGACAGTATCATTTTTGTAAGTACATTTGTTATCTGCGGCCGTATTGGCGACTACATCGGGCTAAAACGGATGTTTATCATCGGAACGGCCCTCTTCACAGTTAGTTCGTTCCTCTATATCGGTGCAGACTCCATGCCTATGCTTATCGGATGCCGGATTATTCAGACCATCGGCCTGACCATGAGTGTTCCGGTATCTATTCCACTTATTCTTGCCTGGGTCCCTATAGAGCGACAGGCGCGATCGATCGGGTACCAGTTCATGGGGAGGAGTGTGGGAATAGCGGCAAGTCCCCTTATTACTGGTCTTGTTCTCCAGTACTTTGGATGGAGATCCCTCTTCCTTCTCCTTGTCCCTCTTGGCCTGATCATTGTTATCATCGGATTATCGGCTATACCGAAAGATATTATCAGACAGGGGCATCGGAGCCATGACTTCCCTGCCGCAGCCCTCCTCCTCATTACATTAGGTTCTTTTGGAATTGGAATTAATCTGGGTCTTCTTGCCAGGAATATCCCTCTTTTTCTGGTCGCGCTATTTATTACGATTTCAGCGGGGTTTCTCCTGTGGTTTCATGAGCGACGCACACCAGACCCTCTCATCAATTTTGGGTTCATCACCAGGAAGACCATCGCTATTCCTCTCATCCTTACGTTTTTTATCTTTCTGGTCTGGAGAGGAGCGCTCTATTTCATCCCTATTTATCTGAATGAGATCCTGCTTGTGCAGCCTATCACCACCGGACTTCTCATAGGTATCGCGGCAATCATCACTGCCATTGGTGGTCCACTTGCCGGCTATTATATCGAACGCAGAGATATGGCAGGTGCTCGTCTGCTATTCTCGATATCAGGGATCTGTGGGATAATCGCCTGTATCCTGATGATGATCAGCGGAATCCCGGGCCAGGGAGTTATCATCGCTGTTCTTGTCCTTCTTGGAATATTTTACTCATGCGGGACCCCGGTTTTTGTATACTTTTTCCGTTCTGTTCCAAAGAGTGAAGCAGGGCTTGGAGGAGGAATAATAGATACAAGTACTGAACTTGCAAAACTCGCAGCGATTATGCTCGTGCAGGTTCTCTTCGCAGTTGGTATTATGTTCACATCTGGAGGGGTAATATCAGTCAAAGAGATATCCACCACTGCAGGTTCAGCAGTTCAGGCTATCTTCATTTTTTTCCTGATAATCAGCATAGCAATCTTCATTATTGGAAGAAAGGCACCGGATCCATCAGATACATAATCAATTTTATGTACACGAACCCTGGGTTTCACATCTGCTCCTCAATCCAGGATAAGGATAAATCGGGTAATTCACCCCTGAGACGATATGGAAAAAAGTGGGAATCTGAAAGTCGGGTAACTTCAATATACGGTTGGATATCACATCGGGTGGGCCATCTCTGATTCAGGGATCCCTTCAAAGACACCGACAGTCTTAATTGCGAGATTATAACGCTTTGCTTCTGAAATCAGATTTTTAGACTCTTTACTGGCACCATTTGAAAGAACTAACAGGTGAGTAGCGTATTCTGCCATACGAGTGTCACGAACCATTCCTGCTGCATTCAAATCGTCCTGCCAGTTGGGTGCAAATTCCTTGTATTTGATATTCATGGACTCAGCATACATTCTGGCGATCATGTCAACACCGGTAGAGCCACCTGCAACAATCTCATCGACCGCACCAATCTCGGCGATATACTTGTTAATCTCTGCAAATACTGCATCTTTTCGGTTGCAGGTTCGTACGCCTGAAATAATTAATTTCTTCATGATAATTCCTCTAAATTTGTTCGTTACTGATAATTTGGTTGAACACAGTTGAACACAAAAGATTATGAGTGAAGGCTTATCAATGCCACATTAGAGGAGGCCGAATACAAAACAATAATATACTTAATCTAAAGATGGAGACCCATGCAAACTACCTGATCTTTGCCGAAGAAATCAGGAAAAAGAGGGCGGTTATTCAGAATCAGAGACGTGAACAAGAGGTTTACCCGGTTCTATAACCTCGAGTTGAGCGGTTGAAATCCGGTAATAGAGTCCGATAACCCTCAGTTTCCCCTCCCGTTCAGCATCACGGACGATCTTGTACGTACGAAGATGTTTGAGCTGGAGTCGGACATTTTCAATCTCTAATTCAGTCTGCCATTCTTTACATTTCTCAGGGTCCTGAGGATAGGGATCCTTACCGGTAACGCAGGAGAGAGCTGGTTGAGCATGACGAAGCCAACCGGGAATCAGAGAATCCTCCCCGCAATGACGGTGTGCAAGCGCCTTCATTGCGCCACATTCTTCGTGACCACAGACTACAAGGGTGTCAATCTTCAGATGACCTATCCCGTACTCAAGAAATGTCCCCACATTCCAGTCTCCCGGAGGTACGATATTGCCGATATTACGGTGGACAAAGATTTCTCCTGGTTTTGCATGGCAGGTAATCTCCGGTGCTACTCGTGAATCACAGCAACTTATCATCATGACATGGGGTTGCTGACCTTTCAGGAGTGCAGTATAGTATTCTATATTTTCAGAATATTCACACTCAACGAAGTAGTTGTTTCCTTCTAGTAATTTTTCTATACCCATTCAAGCCTCCAAAATATAAGGGGTAATATCGATTATTGACGGGAATATTTATAAAAAGATCCTAATTGATGGATAGAGAAATAAGCAGAAAAAAGATTGTAATTTTTAAATTTAGGGGCAATTCAGGATTTTAATTACCAGGACTCCGAACACGATTTTATTAAATACTATTATTTTCGATATTTCCCGGCATTTTTAGGATATTTCTCCCCGCGTTTTCTAAAGTGAGTAAAAAATATCTCCATCCTTTTTCCTTTCTCAATTAAAAAAAACTCTCATCAATTAGTGCTATAAAACCACTAGTCAGTGTTCATTTCTCCTGAATCTTACGCCGAATTAGTTACTTATACATGCACGATATACAAATCTCTTTTACCTGAATTATCTATCAAACTATTCATCCACACCAGATATGATATTCGAACTGAACATTATACGATTAAAAATACCTGATGAATATCTCCGACCTGGAAAAATGTTATCTCTTTCTGCACCCTGATATTCATCCTTGAAATGATGAATTTTTAAGAATTTTGATATTATGACAAATTTTTTTATTGCTCCTCTATTTCTCCTCCTGATTGCCGGGCTTATTCCCTTGTGTTTTCATGGCATTCGATCCTGGAGGGTATCTTGTACTTTCCAGGCAGGAGGAGGCATTCTCACTATCATTGTGTCGGTAATGTGTCTTCTCAAATTTAATTCCGGGGATATGATCGAGACATCTCTGACACCGCTATTTCCGATTGTCCTCGGGGTAGACCGGTTGAGTGCTGCTTTTGCTCTCCTGCTCGGTCTCCTCGCATTTGCGGTCAGTTTATACTCTCCTGGCTACATCTGCAAGCTCCATCCAGGGAGAAGCCAGGATATTCTCTGTGGACTGATGCCACTCTTCCTTGCCAGCATGCTCCTGGTCCTTCTCTCCAGAACCACATTCGCATTCCTTCTTTTCTGGGAACTGATGGCAGTTACCTCATTCTTTCTGGTTCTCATAGAGTATAAGGACGAAAAAACCCGATACGCAGCATTTTTTTATCTCGTGATGACCCAACTCTCCACGGTCTGCATTTTTCTCAGTATCATCTGTATGTACCTGATTAGCGGCTCGTTCGGATTCCCAGGAGGAATATCAATTGAATCACTCCTCGGTTCTGCTTCCTTTGCATTTCTATTCCTCGGCGCCGCTATAAAGGCCGGAGTTATCCCGTTTCACAAATGGCTCCCCTATGCTCATCCTGCCGCTGCCTCTCCGGTATCTGCTCTGATGTCAGGGATGATGCTCAATACTGCGCTTTATATAGTCTTCAGGGCAGTCATCGAAATATTCATCCCAAACCTTTCAATGGGCCTTATAATCCTCTCATTCGGATGTATCACCGCAGTTCTTGGGGTTATGTATGCACTCAAAGAACAGGATCTCAAGTCTCTTCTTGCATACTCATCCATAGATAATACTGGTGTTATCCTGATCGGTATCGGTCTCTTTACTCTCCTTACTTCAACCGGACATCCGGATATTGGAATGATGGCATTTCTTGGTACACTTTTTCATGCTATCAGTCATGGGACATTCAAGGGACTTCTCTTCCTTACGGCCGGCTCGGTTTATCAGGCTACGGGAACAAAA
>JAZDKH010000166.1:0-3561 GCA_043803325.1 Methanobacteriota archaeon
GTACTGGTAACCAACGTTGCTCCGGTCATCACCACACATCCTGCTGAAGAAAGCACTGCATCCTGCTCTTCTGGGGCCACATAATAGGGCAATTCATCTTCTCTCAGGGCATCCCGGTTCATCTCAAAGATGCGATAGGACGCTCCTCGTTGTTTTAGCCGGTGGATAACCGGCCAGAGGGCACCTACGACAACCACGGGGATGGATGGTTCAATCTCGTCCACCAGGTCAAAGGCATCCTTGTCATGTTCGATCTGGTATGTTTCTTCCGGGCAGATGTCCATATACCATGCAGACAGAGCATTGATGACGCTAATAATTACGGCCCTGACGAGTGGGGCCGGTGAGTTGATGTGAGATAAGATTTCCTCCAGGGATACCCCTTGCATCTTCCCACAATAGGGCATAGCGCTTGCAGCCGTCGTGCAGCATACTGCCTGGGGGATGAAATCAACCGGGGTGAAACAAATACCGCCATATCCGGTGCTCAGTTTTACTCCGGTGAAGAATACTCCGACGACGACCTTTTCAAGGGTTACTTCTGAAAAAGAGTCTGGGAGTTTCATATGCAGTAATGCAGCGGTCTCTTTCAGAATCTGGTCCGGCTCATTCGTGATATGGTTTGGATTTTTGATCATAGTGTTACGGTTCTCTCTACAAGTGGATAAGGTGGGTCCAATAATTGCAATATCTTATTTGCCTATCAAAATTAAAGATTTAACTAATGATTGATGTTAATGATATTGACTGGAATGAAGCATGGAAAAAGCCAGAGTCAAAATCCGATAAAAAAAAGGGATTTCTTACCTGTTCAGACCGATGGTCTGACTCTGACCGGTGCAAAAAATTCAGTCAATCAATCAGGGAAAATAATTTTGCTTCCTCTAAGCCTCGAATTGAAGCCATGAAAATTACGCCTGACTCCCGAATCCTTGATGTCGGTGCCGGCCCTGGTACTCTTGCGTTGCCGTTAGCTGGGATGGTCAGGCATGTCACTGCAGTAGAACCATCTGAATGCATGCAAGATTGCCTGAGTGAGACTATGGATGAACTCGATATCAGGAACATCACGATTGTACCAAAATTGTGGGAAGATGTGGATATTTCAAAAGATCTGACCCCTCCTTATGATGTGGTGGTCGCTTCCTACTCACTTGGATTTCCTGATCTTCGAGAAGGATTACAAAAGATGGCTGAGGCATCCAGCTCATATGTATACATCTTCTGGTTCGCTGATATGATCTCACCCTGGCAGAAAAATTATGGTAAGATCTGGGAAAAACTCTACGAAATACCCATTAAAGCCTATAAAAAGCCCAATATTATCTTCAATCTGCTCCATCAGATGGGGATATATGCGAATGTGGAGGTGACAAAAGAAGAGCAGGTTCAACGTTTTTCAAGCATTGAACAGGCAGTAGAAGATCAAGGGGCTGGCCTGAATCTACATACTCAGGAACAATGTGATATTCTCAGAGAATATCTTGGAAAGAAGTTGCAGCCTGAAGGGGGAGAATATGTGCTCCGGAATGTATCACACAGGGCTATGATCTGGTGGAAAAAAGATTAAGGATTCTATCAGGGGGCAAGGATTGTGTAATACGAACCGTGTGCGCAGTTTTTACACACTGCTTTCCCCTCAACCATAATCTCTTTACTGTCCATGATCTGTTCTCCACAAATGTTGCAGGTATCTTTGTGTGTAGGAAATCCTGGCATGTCCTCAGGTGGAATATGGATACTTACCTGTTGAATCTGAAAAAGTTCATCCTCAGGAGCATTGCAGACCATTTTTGCAACTTCTTTCATATCCGTCGGCTGATCTGGTTTTTTCGGTAATGCAGTCACCCTCACTGCTTTATTTGATCTAGTATCGACGAACGTAGCTGCGAATTTACCGTAATTCATGTGTTTCAATGAGCGGTGACCAAGTGAGACTCCGGTTATCGCCTGGATTGCATCGGTTGCGCACCGGTCTATCTCTACATAGACGATAAGATCATGGGTTTTCTTAAGGGGATCCATCCCAAGTTCTCTCATCCCGGCAATCGTCATCCTTGTTCCCATCACGATTCCCGGGCATATTTCTCCGTGAAAATCCTTAGCCTTTTGTAATAAGATGTCAATAGTTTCCATATCTTTCAGCATTAGTGTACTATGCAGGAATGTTAAAAAATTTTGGTTATTGTCTCTTTATGGTAAAAAAAATAGGATGGAACCGGATTTCATGATTTTATCCTTAAATTGTATTTTTGGCTCCTTGAAGACTATATCCGAACTTTTCTAAATTTTGCTCCGGTATTATAACTTACCTGATGGCCTATCTCTTGCGATGTTTTGGTCAATATTCAATGTTTTCTATCTTCCTGTTGAAACCCCATACCTGGAGAAGACACTGATCAACGATCTCACCACACAGATAGATACCAAACATTGGGTAGTATATAATAGTCTCTTACTATTGTCACGATGTTAATGATATATATCCTCACGGATCTATCTATTCAGCTCTGTATCATAGAGGAATCAGATATGTATAAAGAAGAGATATCTCTACGTCAAAATGCCCCCTGTTTAACCTGGGCTGATACATGGAAAGAAAAAAAGCAGAAGCACCTTGAATCCATCGATATTGGCCATGAAGGAGACTTCTGGTTTCAACCTGACAATGTCAGAAGATATCTGAAGAATGTACGCGGGCAATATGGGGAGTTTGTCAATGAACAACTTCAGGCTATGATCATTCCTCCTCATGCAAGAGTTTTGGATATCGGAGCCGGACCAGGCCCTTTAGCTGTTCCACTGGCAAAACAGGGGTGCAGGGTTACGATAGTAGAGCAGGCTCCCCTTATGTGTGCTGCGTGTGAGGAGTATCGGCTCGCTGAGGGAGCAGATCCCATCACTATCATCAATAAACGCTGGGAAGATGTTTCATCAGAAGAACTCGGTGGGCCGTTTGATGTGGTTATCGCCTCGTTCTCACTCACGATGATAGATATCGCCCATGCGATTAGGACTATCCAGAATGCAGTTTCAGGGAGAGTTTACCTATTCTGGTTTCTCACCCTTCCTACCTGGGCAGAAGTTACAGGAGATCTTTGGTTACCCCTCCAAAACAAAAAGTATTACCCAACCCCTCTTGCAGATTGCCTCTGGAATGTCCTGTATGAGATGGGAATTTATGCTCATATTGAGGTGATGGATCCAGCATCACCCCATCGGTATGAATCGGTAGAAGAAGCAGCAGATCAATATTTTGAACGGCTTGAATGTACACAAGAGTGGCAGAAAGAGCTTGTTTTAACTTACTTCAGGGAGTGGCTTATTCCCTCGGGTAATGGTGGATACCTCTTTGGAGAAGGAACCCGAAATGCAAAAATATGGTGGGATTCGATTCCGTGAACATCAAATTATATTAACCGTTTAGAAAAAATACAGACAAGATTTTGAATAAGAATAAATATTGGTTACTGTTCAGGCTGATAGTTCAATCCAAATATATGTGCATAAGTTCAAGGCAGGAACCATTGCCGAAGTTATTGTTCTTGAGTCATCAGAATA
>JAZDKH010000167.1:0-5002 GCA_043803325.1 Methanobacteriota archaeon
CTCTGGTGCGACCTTGAGTTGTCCAGATACATGGGCACAGATGCGATCCATAATCTGCTGGTCCCTGGGGATGAGATCGTACCTGAGACCTGAACCGATGAAGACATGCTTTACTCTGTGGATTGTTGCTGATGTATCAAGCAGATCAAGGTATTGCGATATTCCTGGTTTTCTGCTTGTGCAGGTTTTACACTCCCGGTCTGAGCATACTCCTTCCCGATCCCATCTCTGACACCAGTCACCGTACATATTCACACTAGGTCCGCCGATGTCAGAGATGGTTCCTTTAAACCCGGGTAACGACGCTATCTGCTGCACCTCGCGGAGGATCGAATCAGGGCTGCGACTCTGGATGATTGCTCCCTGATGCATTGCCAGGGCACAGAATGAACAGTTTCCAAAGCAGCCACGGTGTGAGGTAATTGAGAAACGGATCGGTTCGAGTGCCGGCACCGGCTCCTGATAGGACGGGTGGGCCTCCCGTCTGAATGGGAGATCATAGATCTGATCGATCTCCCTGGTACTCAATGGAAGGGCAGGAGGATTCTGGATGATGATAGTCTTTGGGTGTCTCTGAAGAATCGGACGACCTTGATAGGGGTTCTGCTCGCGTGCAATGAGAGCATGACTTCTGGCAAATGACTCCGGTTTTGCCGTGATCTCAGAGAAAGAAGGGATCTCAAGTACATCAGAAGTTATCTCCTCTCCCATCACTGTCCATTCCTTTGGAGCGATCTTCCAACTGGTCCCTGGCACACTCCTGATAGTACCTACCCTCTCTCCTGCTGCAATACGATCTGCTATGGTTATGAGTTGCTTCTCACCCATACCGAAAACGAGCATATCAGCAGGTGCATCAGCCAGGACTGACTGACGTATCCGGTCAGACCAGTAGTCATAATGTGCAAATCTCCGGAGAGAAGCTTCGACTCCGCCGATAATGATAGGGGTGTCAGGGAATATCCTATGGATGATGTCAGAATATACCAGCGTCGCCCGGTCAGGACGTGAGGGAGTCCCCCCCGGTGAGCACGCATCTTCACTCCGTTTCTTTAGTGCCGGTGTATAATGGGCAACCAGAGAATCCATCGATCCTCCGGAGACTGAGAAGAAGAGGCGCGGTGATCCAAGTTCTTCAAAGGATGTTTTGTCCTTGATATCAGGCTGAGCAATGACTCCGACGGTGAATCCGGCATCCCAAAGTGACCTTCCAAGAAGTGCCGTAGCTGATGCCGGGTGGTCCAGGTATGCGTCACCAGTAACCAGGATCACATCAAACTGTTGAATCCTGAGGTTACTGGCTTCCTCCCGCAACATGGGGAGGAACCTGGGTTGTGGATGATGATTTTTCACAAAATTATGCTCTTATTGTCTAAAACCCGAAAAATTTCATCGTCTTATGGAAGCTGAATAGTACCGACTATTCGCAGTTTCTCTCCTTCGAGATAGTGGAGAACTGCAACAGATCCAGACTGGAAGATGAGTTCCTTCTCAAAGGTCAGGGTCACTTCTGCAGAGCGCCAGTCCCCGGTATGTACCATCTTCTGAATCCGGCAGGGGAGGAACTGCATCCAGTGGCCGGCATAGAGGACCATCTGTTCCTTGAGGGGTTCCTGCCAGTATGGAATGACTTTCACCGTGCCGGTCACCTCACATTTGGACTGGATGCCTGGGGCTGCGCTGAGTACATATCCACGATCAAGGTCTTCTGCCTCTATTCCTTTCAGGGCAAGACCAACCCGGTCACCTGCATATGCCTCAGGCGCATCATCATCATGTTTCTGAATCGAACGGATCTGGATTGTCTTTCCCAGGGGATGAACCGTAACCTGGTCATGTTTATGGATGGTTCCTGCCATTACGCATCCCAGAATAACCGTTCCAATCCCTTTTACATTGAAATGGTGATCTATTGGGACGATTCCTGGTTCTTTCCCGGTATCATCTGACAAGGCTTCGGCATCAGTGAGGAGTGTCTCACGTACAATGTTCAGATCATCTGGGAGTTCAATATATTTTTCAAGGACAGTCCCTTTTATCAGTGGAGCGATCTGGCTCATATCTAGATAATTGCGGAGGATAAAGTATCCTCTCTGGACATTGGCACAAGAAAGTTCAAGAATACACTCCCCAAGCGATGCGGTGATCGCATCTATCACTACTACTGCCATATCAGCAAGAGCAGCGGCATAATACAATGATGAGAGTTTTTCTGGGTATCGTGAAGGCTCTATCAGGGTGAGCGTTGCCTCTCCTTTTTTAAGATTGTAAAAGGTGATGTCGGTCGATGTGCCCTTCTTTCCGATCTCTTTCCCGAAATCTTCCGGACCGATGATGATGATATTCAGATTTGACATGAATAAATAAGGGATTTATATTGATTTGATAGATTCTATTGTTTGGTCCGTGGATTATCAATACTGTTAATTATTCTGCTGAAATAATGAATACTGACATGAAGGTACTCATCGCGATCCCTCCGGAGAAGTTCAGGGACGAGGAACTCATCGAGCCGGTTAAGGTTTTTCAGGAGGCGGGAGTAAAATATGAACTTGTTTCTTCTCTCGCAGGTGTTGTGATGGGTTCACTTGGGAATAAGGCTAAAGTAAACCGGACTTTTGAAGATGTCCTTCTGAATGGTACTGATGAGTACTATGCTCTTATGATAGTAGGCGGGCAGGGAACTCTGGTCCATCTCTGGAATAATGTGGATCTCCATGAACTTGTGCGGATCTTTAATATGAAGGGAAAAGTGGTTGCCGCTATAGATAATGCCCCTGTTGTCCTCGCAAAAGCAGGCATCCTTAAAAAGAAAGAGGCTACGGTTGTTCCTGGGCAGACTATCCGTGAGATGATGAAGGAAGATGCGATCATTTTGGATAAAGCAATAGTATACAAAGATCGGATTGTGACTGCCAATGGGTACAAATCTGCAGTCGAATTTGCGAAATTGATCGTCAGGTATGAAGATGGCACCCCTGAATTTGTTGAGACAAAGGGGAAGGCCGGCTTCTCTTTTTAATACCGTCCGTATATTTTCTGTTTTTGGGGATTTGATTGATGGATTCTCCCCTTCATGATGCATCTTTCTGTGTCCTGGTAGAATCCCCGCATGTCATAATAAAAAAGATATCTTCATGTTTTCAGGGGTCCAATATTTGATAATTCATGTCCATCAGAAGATCGATATACTATACTCCTCTGATTCGTTATTTTTCGATTATTCTGGCATTTTTGGCCCTCAGTATTCTTATTGGAGCCTGTGGGGTCGCTGCGGAAAAAACTCCAACAATTGCGACGATTGGAATAGTGCCTGAAGCTCCAACCATTGAACAGTCGTACCATGTAACCGGAAAACTCTCAACGACATCGGGAGAAGCACTTGGAAATAAGCGGGTTACTCTTGAAACATCACAGAAGGGTACTGATGCTCCTGAAAGCTTCTCGTTTCTGGCTATTGGTGATACCAGCAAAGAAGGATTGTTTGATTTTTTCAGGCCGAAAAATACATTGCCAGAGTTCCTCAGGGTAAGTTTCGCAGGAAATACGGAGTATGAGGCTACATCCAGTCCGATACTATCTGCACGGGGTGCCGGGACGAATTCCCCACAACGTCGTACTGGCACTGGAACCATCACCGTCTCAACGAATCCGGCAGGTGCAGATATATTCATTGATACTATCTATCGTGGTCTCACCCCGGGAATGATCGGAGGCCTTGCTGAAGGTGCGCACTCTCTTGAGGTCGGGAAAGTCGGGTACCAGAATGAGACGATGGAAGCATATGTAACACCGGATAGGGGATGCTCTTTCTCCATCACCTTGAATCCCGGAGGGTTAGGTCTTACGCAGACGAATTTCACATCCAGCCTTTCATATTCAAGGAATGTCAGTGAACCCCTTGGTGAACCAGATTTAAGCATAAATTTTGATGGAACTTCAATGAGACTCTATGGGAATGCTACAAATTTATCGGTAAATACGTTGGAATCTGATGACCCGGTCACTGGTGGGCATAATTATATGGTGATCATGACGGATCACTGACACAGTTACTCATATATTTGATCTTAAGACCTTACTTCCCTCATTTTCGGTTCTCCTGCAAATATAGTTCCATTATCTCCTGTTTTTTTCAGATTCGATCTGACAGACTTATTGTTTGCCCCGTCTCAGAAAGATGGAGGAGATGATCTGTGCAGGTATCGATGAAGCTCGAACTACGCGACTCACCAGGACAACTCGTGACAGCCCTGATGCCCATATCTGATATGGGAGGGAATATCAAGACTGTCATCCACGAGCATGATCACACCACGGGGGGAGATGTGCTTAAAGTAGAGGTTGTTATTGAGATTCCCCCTGAAATGCTTGACGGGCTTATTGCCCTGCTCCGGGAGCGGGGAATTAATGTACTTCGTCTCGGAGAGGAACGAATGGGGTACCGTCAGAGTGTAATTCTGATCGGTCATCTTGTTCATACAGATCTCGGAGATACGGTTGATCGGATTGATCAGACCGGATTTGCTGAGGTGACGCACATGAATCTTGCCATGCCGGCGATTAACGAACGGACTTCTGCACAGTTCGTCATAAAATCTCTTACTCGTGAACACATGCAGCAGGCACTTCAGATTCTTAGAGAGGTAGCCAGGCAGAAGGAGTTTCTCCTGATTGAGCCCCTGGAGTTCTGATTATGATGCGTATCGCCGTAATTGGGATGGGTTCTGTTGGTCGGGGCATTCTCCGGGCTATTTCTGGAAAAGATATTGGCCTTCTGGTCACTGCCGTTGCTGACTCCCGATCGGGTTGTATTGATCCCGCTGGCCTGAATATTTCGGAGATTCTTACCCGGAAAGAGAAAGAGGGAATTTGTGGTGATATCTCGATCAGTGCTGACACGGTAGTCAGGACTGCTCCCTACGATGTTCTTGTCGAAGTGACCCCTACTGATGCCATGACCGGGGAACCGGCTACGACATTCATCCATAGTGCCATCACC
>JAZDKH010000168.1:0-2277 GCA_043803325.1 Methanobacteriota archaeon
ATGGGTCGGAAATAATTCGGTGATTGTTCATCATTGTATTAACCGATGAACTGGATAACCATATATGGATAGTGATCAGTGTATCACCAGACCCGGATTTATACTGAGGTCGGCCCATGTAAGACAGTTTTAGGGTAAAAACTCGGATCCGCGGCATATTTTTTTAATATCGTAATATTAAAAATATTTGGATTTTTTGGACGAAGTCCGATTTGTTATCAGTAACACGAAATGTTGATCAGCTGAAAAATTTTAACTCCATACCCGGTTATGTCTCTGGAAGGCCGAGATAAAACTCCGCGATAGTCTCTCCGAGAGCATCCGGTTGGTCTTCAGGTAAAAAATGCTTGCCCCTGCCAATGAGCCGAGTTATACGGTTGGGAATAGATGTTCTGGCTAATTCAGCTCTCCTCTCTGATACAACCATCCCCGGCTCTCCATAAATGAGTAACTTCGGGATTATTTACATGACATCGGGCAGGCTCTGATACACATGCCACACCGGAGTCCTCCCAGAGTCTTGAACATATATTCAGCACATAATTGCCGGGATATAGTCCCTGTCGGGCTGATTGCCTGCACGGGGCAGGCACGAATGCAGGCATCACAATCCTGGCATGAGGGATGAATAAAATTTTCAGATTGTGAATCAGGTTTCAACCTGGCATCGGTGAGAATTGCAGAAAACCGGACCCGGGATCCATACGTGTCAGAGATGAAGAGATGGTTCTTTCCAAATGATCCAAGTCCGGTAACATAGGCTGTGTATTTCATAGAAAAATCAGCCATCAGGGTTTCTTTGTCTGCATACCAATACCCGAATTCACTTCCTTCACTTGGTGCAATACTGGCAAGGTATCCTTCCTGCTCCAGTTTTCCTGCCAATTGGTATGCCATAATCCGGAGAGTTGCTGTTCCTGCCATGAGGGTATTCGTATACTCTGCCCGGCCTTTGGGAAGGGGCATGAATGCTCCTTTGGGAACCGGTATGCCGATGAGAATGACGGTTTTCAGAGTATCTGATATTGATGATGGATTGTTACCCTGGTATGCAGAGTCTGAAAAAGCCTGGATATCTGCAAATCCAATCAATTCAGCTCCTGAATCCCGGGCCATAGATCGGATTGTATCTGTAAGGTGAGTATTGTATTCCATGGATATTTCCTGTACGCACAATTGGAGTCGAAAATATTTGGTAATTTGTAATGACTTATAGTGAAGTCACAGATAACGGGAGATCTTCTGATAATTTTATCAGACCGTTCTCATGTTGTACATCGTTGACCAGTCAACATTAAATATATTGTTGACTCATCAACTAATTGCATGAGAGATACGGACGGGCCGTTTGGAAAGTATGTGTCACTTGCATACTGGCTTATCCAAAAACGATTAAACAACGATCTCTCCGGATTTGGGATAAAGATCACGCAGTATTCAATTCTCCGGTATCTTTACAACCATGATGGTTCCAACCAGGAGCAGATCGCCGGAGATCTTGAGATAGACAAAGGTCTCTGCTCACGGGAGATCAGAAAACTTGAGGAATCCGGACTCATCACCAGAACAAAACACCAGTCAGATAACAGGCAGTGGATCTGTTCCCTCACCGAATCCGGGCTTGCCCTCAAACCAGATCTTGTCAGGACCGGAGTTCAGATCAATGAAACTGTTCTGAATGGATTCTCTGCTGAAGAAGAAGAGGCCCTCTATACTCTCATTAAACGCGTCATTACGAACCTGGATACAGGAGAAGACTGATATGGCTATAACGAGTGAGATCGCGAAAAAAGCCGGACTAAAAAATGAACCGGTCGCTATTGTGTGGAGCAACACGAAGCCCGAAGATGCTCTTGAGATACGGCCGGGAACCTGGGCCTGTATCATGTGGTACTATGCCAAGGCTGTCCTTGATGGAAAGATAACTGCATTATCCCGAAGTTCATTCGGGTGTTGCGGGGGGGCCATGGGTATTGGATTCGGGCACCCGTTTGAGACACATTCTTCTGGAGATGAAGAAAACTTCTGTTGTTTCCTCTCGAACGGACGGGAAGGGAGCACAGATACTGAAGCCTATGATGCCCGTCTTGAAACCCTCTCGAATCCTCACCAGAAAGAGATGCTCAGAGATGGAGAGAGGATCAAGAAAAACCCATCAGTTGCACAGGAATTTGTCAATGCATTACCGTTTTATGATGTTCCAACCGAGTATGTCCTCTTCAAACCGCTCTCTCTCACAGAGCCGGATGAGATGATCAAAAGTGTTATCTTTCTCGC
>JAZDKH010000169.1:0-2565 GCA_043803325.1 Methanobacteriota archaeon
AGACCACCGCCTTCCCGGACTAGACTACCTCGGCTCCTCTATTACGTCTCATCCAGCTCGTAAAAAGGTATTCTAAAAAACCCATTGTTTTTTATTGATCTGATTATCTTAATCAGGTCTGAATATTGGATAGATAATATAAAAAAAGAAGAATTAACGATATCTCAATCTACCTACTCTATCTCTCTTTTCGTCTGATAACCCATGCAGCGCCAATGATACCCAGTAGTATACCGGCTAATGGAGCTGGTGATTTCCCGGTCCCTGATTGGCTTTGGGATCCATACCGGGGTGGGGCCCCAAATGATAAGGCTGCCTCATCAGAGAGGGTGATGGCATCGGCATTGCTTGCAGACAGGGTTACCTCTTGCCCGGATTTATAATTATACGGGTATACTTTCACATAAATTTTTTTCGAATCTGTGCTTATTGATGCCTCTTCTGATGCTTCTTTCATTTTATCATTGATTTTTACCGATGCTGCATCAGGAGATGTTTTATATTCTAAAACCCAGTCGGCATTTGCTGAAGTTTTAATAATTATTGGTGATTTCTGAACTGAAACAACAAAATATCCCGGGCTGTCACGGGAGACCTGAGCTGTTGAACTGATTTCAGAACCTGGATTAGATAATGTTTCACTTACTGTCACATCTGGAACTGATTTTTGAGTTGGGGGTACTTTTGTTCCGTCAACTACTGGTTCTTGCGTGGACAAATTTGATGGTTTATTGGTAGATTCATCTACTGGATTTTGAGTAGGTATTTCGGTTAAAGAAACCGGTTCTTGTGTGGTTCCTGTGGGGGATGGTTCCTGAGAAGGTTCTTTTGTTTCTTCTCCAATTTGGATGGAATATGTGCCGATGTATCCCTTGTAATCATTGAAAATTACAGAGTATGCACCTTGCTCTTTTATTGGCATCTCGTATTTTACCAGGCCTTTGGTAACGGGAACTGATTCAGGACCGAACACGGAATTATTTCCCTTTTTTATCTCCATCTGGATTGAATTATCTTCATATCCCTGAATTCTTGCTTCTATCAACAAATTTCCATCAAATTCCTGATATAATGGTGATGAAAATCTGATAATATCAGAGCGATCAGTCAGCTTCAAAACCCTTAGATTTCTTGAACCCCCCGAAAAATCACGCTGGGTTTGTGAAATGGCTTCTATTTTATAATTCCCTTTTTCAAGTCCGGTGGTCTCAAAAGTGATATTAAAACTAGTATCTCCTTTCTCTGTGATCTGGATTGACTGGCGCGCCACCTCTACGGGGATATTTATCGACTGGGAGAAGACCACATCTACCTTATCTGGAGGAGGGATGTTTGTTGTGCCGGTAACTACAAATGACTGACCGACTCTGATTTCAGCAGGTGCATCAAGGGTGAGGGAGTATGCTGATACTATTCCTGTGCTGGACAATGCCAGAATAAGCAATATCAACGTGAGATAGTAGAAACAACGAGTATTCATGCTTGTATCGCCTCATTATGAAAATTGAGTGAATATATTTTACCGGCAGATCGTAATATATTGTTGGTCTTTCCATAGTAAGAGCAACATCTGTCAGTCTCCATAAGGATCAACTGATATGATTCACCCTGGAAGATCTCATGAATGAAGACCTGAAGAACGCCCCCATCGCTATATGGACCGGATCTGATCGTGTAGCGGATGATGTACTGAGTAGTGTTACGATCATCATCAGATCAGGTGGATGTTCATGGAACCGGTGTCTGATGTGCCAGTACCGACATGAACGCTATTATGGTCTGAATGTATCTGAACTGACCTCAGCGATGAATGAACAACTCGAGACGCTAGATGCCAATATCGCTGAACATAATCCCTCCCTGGTAAAGATTTACACATCCGGGAGTTTCTTTGATAATCAGGAAGTCCCTCCTGCGGTCAGAGACAAGGTCGCCGAGCTCTGCAAAGGTCGTCTCCTCACGGTTGAGTGTCGGGGTGATTTCGTGGATTATGAAACGATTTCATCGTTCCAAAACAGTCTCAAAGATGAAACCGGAGCAGGTGGATTGATAGTTGCGATTGGTCTTGAGACCTCATCGGATCATATTAGAGAAAAGTGTATTGATAAAGGGTTGACATTTGAACAGTATGTATCAGCATCTGCGATAATCAGAAAAGCCGGTGGTATGGTAAAGACATATCTGCTCCATAAACCGGCATATGTGTCTGAACGGGAAGCATATGAAGACATGATCTCATCTGTCAGAGATATTCTTCCGCATAGTGATCTGATCTCATTAAACCCCTGTTCTGTGCAGAGGAATACTATCGTCGAACGACTCTGGAAACAGGGGTCATATCGGCCACCGTATCTCTGGAGTGTAGCTAAAGTCCTGGCTGAATCCTCGGTGCATATCACCTGTGATGCGCTTGGAGGGGGTCAAAAGAGGGGTGCTCATAACTGTGGGGTATGTGATCAGATGATTCTTGATGCCATCAAAGAATATAATCTGAATGCTGATCAGGAATTGATACGATCAGTTGTGGAGATGAATTGTGGGTGTAAAAAAGAATGGGAATTCGTT
>JAZDKH010000170.1:0-2718 GCA_043803325.1 Methanobacteriota archaeon
GTGGTGAGTGATCGGGGACTCAGGCCCCTGGGTTTTTGACCAGGTTATGAGTGAGGCAGTTCCCTTATGAAGGATGATCTCACCCGGATCACCGATATTTTTGAGTAAATTCACCAAATTGAAAGATATCAACCTGCTCACTTTGAAGAGTTTCTCGAGAATGAACTGATTCAGATCTGGATTAATCCAGGCCGTATTCGGCTATACTGATACTCCCGTCCCTTCCCTGATTGAGTAGGCAATGAGTGAAGATTTAGTGGTATAATGTCAGATTTACAGGGATGGAACTCTGGTATTTGGGGTTTTTTTGTTTCATAGGTTTTTCATCGTCAAATATCTCATTCATACTTTCATTTGCGAAAAGAACAACGAATCTCTGATCATATAAAAACCGTACAGACCAAAATCCTTTCAATGCATAACTCAGTGGGTCCGTTTTCAGTTGCGGGTGGAATGGATTCATATCAAGTATTCCTCCCCATATCAAAGGGAATGATAATGCATGAATAGTTTTCAACCTAATTGGTGAGTGCAGATTCTTTTATCATGGTAAAAATTCCTGTCGGTGATGATGACTTTATCATGTCACCAAAAAATGACTTTGCATTCCGGTTACTTTTTAGTGATCCTCATAATAAAGAAATCCTGCTGGATCTCATCAATTCTATCCTTGATAACCGGATAGAAGACTTTGAACTTCTTAATCCCCATCTTTTTACGTCATCAACAGAACGGGAGGGTATCCTTGATATTCGGGCAAGAACTGATGGTGGTTTGCATATTGATATTGAGATACAGGTTTCCACCTTTAAAGCAATGGAGAAACGTTCAATTTATTATTGGGCACTTCTCTATATTGAACAACTGGATTCAGGTCATCCTTACACCAATCTGAATCCAACAATTGCAATAAACATTCTTGATTATTCATTTTTTGGAATCGAGGATTTTCATACCTGCTTTCATGCGTATGATAAAAAACATGAACTTCTGCTCACTGATGTCTTTGAGATTCATTTCCTTGAACTCCCAAAAATTGATAGGGTATGCAAACCATATGAAAATGCATCATTATTTGCATGGCTTTCATTTCTCAATGCGAAAAATCAGAAGGATTTCATAATGGCATCTGAAGGTAAACCGGCAATATCCAAAGCATATGATCTCTGCGTGTTATGAGTATGAGTAAGGAGAATCGGTGGCTCTCTATTACCCGTCAAATATTCCTCTCCGATCAGGCCACCCGTATGCTTGAAGCAAGAGAAGAAGGAAGAGAGAAAGGCATTGAAGAGGGAGAGATACGGATAATTAAGCGCTTACTATCTCGAAAATTCGGTTCATTGCCCCCTGAAATACTTCAGGGTTTAGAAAAAATGGATGAATCTACTCTTGAAGCCTTGAGTGTAGAGCTACTTGATATGAAATGTCTTGATGACCTCCAAAAGTTTATCGTAAGTTTATAACACCGATGTTTGCTCTCGCTTTCGGTGCACTCAGGAGATCTGCCAGATTAGGTCAGATTTCCCTTCATCCGATTCTGTCCGCCCAGTACCAGAGTTATCAATCCCTCCCTTTCCTGGGTCTTCCGGTCCTATGTGGTTAATCCCTTTTTTGTGGGAATTAAATTCGGGATTACTCTCATATTTGGGGGCTGAAACTCCTTCGTATATCCGGTCGCTATGCCCGGATTCTGGGGCGGTCCATATCTTCGGTCGTCTCTTTTCATAGGGGGATAGCGTGGCTATATGGGGGTGTAAATGTCTCCCGATTTTCTAATCTTGGCATAATTCAGGGTTACTTTCCTAGGGTGGGGTGGCGGATATTCAGAGTGAGCAATACAGGGGTATATTCAAAAAAACGGGGATATCGGGGTTTGCAGTAACCTGTCAGAGGTCTTGGTGTTTATCTTTACATGCATCGGGTGTTTTAATGGTGACATTGAGATAATTCTCTGTTTTCAGTCTGGTGTGATCATTTGGATATCTCCTCGGATTTCCCCATAATTGTCTGGATAGCGGAGGCTAGATATTTCTACGATCTGCGATCTTATCCGTCTGCTTTCGGAAAAATACGACGGTTTATACTTTTGTAAAAACAATATCATACTATGTACACGCTGGATATGGCCCGTTCACGGCGTGATGACATCTTTGCTATCGCAGCTAGATATCAGGTGAGTGACATCCGTGTTTTTGGTTCAGTTGCACGTGGGTGTCAGGATATGAATTCTGATCTCGATCTCCTCATACATCCAGGGTCAGGATTCTCCCTATTTCTCCATTCTGATCTTATGCATGAGCTCCAGGATCTTCTTGGTGTCCAAGTTCATGTGGTGAGTGATCGGGGACTCAGGCCCAGGGTTTTTGACCAGGTTATGCGTGAGGCAGTTCCCTTATGAGGGATGATCTCACCCGGATCACCGATATTTTAGAGGCAATTCACCAGATTGAAAGATATCAACCTGCTCACTTTGAAGAGTTTCTCGAGAATGAATAGATACAGATCTGGATTAATCCAGACCATATTCGGCTATACTGATACTTCCGTTCCTTCCCTGATTGAATAGGCAAGGAGTGAAGATTTAGTGGTATGATGTCAGATTTCCAGGGATTTAGGTTTCCGCTCGCGCAGGCTCCGGTGGGATTGATTTCCCTGATTGGAGAACGCCCTTGGTTCTGGCGGTATGTGGGTTTCTCATTATCAAGGTAAGAAAGTGAA
>JAZDKH010000171.1:0-6117 GCA_043803325.1 Methanobacteriota archaeon
GCCAGAACTCTCTTCGTAAGCTCATCATCATCAGCAACAACCCTGACCTTTTCCGCAGGTTCAGCACTGATGACATATCCTGGCCGGTCAAGGGTGATACCCACTCCTCCGTCCACCCTGCCGAGAGCCCCATTCATATCGATCAGGGTAAGATGCAACCGGGATGGAGTTCTGATCTCAACCCGGTTAGTACCGGGAAAGATATGGTCAGGTATGAATTCTTCGATTCTGAAGAGGGGGAGATTCTGATGAATGATCTGATATCGCCGTGCAAAAAGCCGCTCACCAGGGCCCGGAACCGGGCAGCCTGCAGGAACTTCTGATCTGCTCACTATCCTGATACCGGCAATCTCCCGCCTGGACTCCATCTTCTCATCACGAAGAATATGACCGATTGGAATATCTGACTGCATCAGGCTGGTACGTGCCCGGACAGGGAGGCGATGCACCGGGCAGTATGAGATCGCATGGATGAGAGGAGTATCAATATCACGATCATAGATCCCGACAACCCGATGGTTGACCAGATCCCCTGGAGAGATCTGCATCTCCTCTGAAATATCTGCAGGAGCAGGAATCACCTGCTGGGATATGGTCCTGATTGAGACCGGTGAGCCTGAGAAACATTCGAGGAGACGGGTCACTGACCCGTCTGTGATCAGAAGTGCTTTAATAGCATCAGGTATCGAACCGGAACCCTTTTCAATTGCCTGAAGGAGTGCGGTACAATCAGGGAGACTATCCCGTGGGTACATTCTTTCTTTCTTCATTCTATCAGGGAATAATCGGTATGCCGCTCCTTCAGAGGCCTCCCAAGATCAGATGTAATATACGCCATCTCCGCCGGGTCCAGGTAAGATCCTGATGTAGCCCCTGCTTCCCGGGAGATACTCTCTTCATAGAGTGTCCCGCCGAGATCGTTTGCCCCGGCGAGCAGACCGATTTGTGCCATCTTCAACCCGTACTTCACCCATGAGACCTGAATATTTCTCATATTGTCAAGGAAGAGTCGGGACACAGCAGTCATCAGGAGATCCTCTCTCCCGGTAGCACCTGGATGCGCAAGACCCTGGTTGAACAGGGGGGTCTTCTGATGGATGAAGGATAAAGGGACAAACTCAGTAAATCCTCTGGTTTCATCCTGAATATCACGGATTATCGAAAGATGCATCGCCCTATCATCTTCAGATTCACAGTGACCATACATGATGGTAGCGGTGGTCTTTAATCCTATATTATGGGCTTCTTTGATGATACGTACCCATTCAGTTGTAGAAATTTTTCCCGGGCAAATGACCGCCCGAATGGGATCAGAGAGTATCTCTGCACCAGTTCCACACAGGGTGTCGACTCCGGCTTCTTTGAAGGCATAAAGAACCTCCCGGGTAGAGCATCTACTTTTTTCTGCTGCGTAGGCAACTTCCATCGGATTACTGGCATGGAGATGAATATCTGGAGCAATATTTTTCAGAGTTTTAAAGATATCAAGATATGATATGAGGGTATAGGAGGGGTGAAGTCCGCTGACACTGCATATTTCGGTCACTCCTCGCTGAACTGCGAGACGGGCCTGACTACCCAGTTCGTCCGATGTCAGGAGATAGGCATCCTTATCAGCCTCTTCACGTGAGAATCCACAAAACCCACACTGGTTTATGCAGATATTGGTGCAGTTGATGTTCTGGTTTCTGATGAAGGTGATATTCTCTCCTACTACCTCTCTCCGCTTCTCATCAGCGGCTGTAACAACGTGAAATACATCAGTTCCCTTAATTCTGAACAGATCGGCAGCTTCCCGGGTAGTAAGGCGATGACCGGCAACACAATCTGACAGGAGGGTATCAAGCGGATTCATTCAGGATGTACTCTTCTGTATCGTGATATGAGGTTGTTGATGGTGAAATTTTAGGTTTTTATGCTGGTGCAGAAAAGAGAGAAGAGTAAATCTAATTTTCAGGTCTTCTGAAATGAGCGCAAAGATGCTTGTGCCTGCTCTTTCTGGAAGAACTTCATTAGTTCTAGCTGATCCCGGGTAATATACATATGAGCAGAGACACTGATTGTCTCAAGCCAGCCTTGTTTTAAGGATTCTTTACCCTGTATCTTCCTCCCCTCATTCACCCCGTCAAGAATGAACTTCTGCATATGTGCGAGCCCGTATGCATTCTGACCCCATGCAGAGAGCATATCGTTACTTCGAAAGAGGCACACCAGATTCAGATGCTGTCCCCGGTCGATAAGACACTGCACAATCTGCAGACATGGTGGCTCGTCACGAGCCAGATCAAATACAGGCGCCCAGGTGATCGCAACGGCTCGACGACTCGTTGGATTTTCAATGAGACGGGTGATGATACTTTTCTGAATCTGATCTATTCCACCAAGGTTTCCGTCACCACGATATACTAGTTCCTCCGAAGAAACGGCAGGGATATACCCAAGTCCCTGCATCAATCGATCGATTGCCTTTCTGAAACCAGATCTGCCGGTAGTTTCTCTGCTAATTATGGCAACCGGGTAGTCCCGAAGACGATTTCCATAGGTATAGGTAGCATCAGTTCCATCATTTTTGCGTCTGGTTATCGTATACAGGGATGCCTGATACAAATCAGAAAACCCATCACCAAATAATGACGCACTCGACTTCATCGGGCTGCTCATGGGTGACGCAATATGGATGCAGATCGGTTCCTCGGGATCGAAGGTTGTCTCCCCATCCTCGGTAACCCTCGTCTCCCCCTGACATCGATCTGCAATAATCCTGACGACCTCTTCATGTGCCTGTCCGATCGTCTGTCTCTCTATCAGGATCATATGTACGAGTATAGATAGTGTTTAAGATGTTAATCTTTCTTTAAAAAAATTGCTTTGCCTAATTATCGACCTGAAACCGCAACCAGCCACCAACTCCCGTCTACATCAAGAGTATAATATAAAATTCCCACGCTTTCCGCAGGTTTTAATATCCCGCCACCAGACTTCGCAAGATCACTCAATTGTCTAACGAGTCCGGCATCATGGTCATTCATGATAAAAGACGTCCCGATCTTATCGCTCTGGTATGGATCAGCAAGTAACACCCCTTTCAAATCATATGCCGTGACGTACATCCCGCCTTTTATAAATGATGCCTTATCAGAAAAAGCAGAGATTGCAGCCATTCTTCCATTTTCAAGTGCATATGCCCTGGCATCAAGAGCAAGATTCATCAAGGCTTCATCTGAACTTGTACCAGGTGCAGACTGGTTCGATGCGATAGCCCCTGTTACTTCGGTAGTATTCACCGTGAGGTTCCCGGTTATTTCTTCAGCCATAGCAAAACTGGCACTGACGAGAACAATCAATCCTATCAGGAAAAGGGTCCCACGAAAGATCATATTTTACCTTGGTGGCCATCCATATCATCTCTTCCGTATCCTGATCCCTCTAAACGCCACTAATTGCGGCCTTTCCGTCGGTCGCTTCTTCAAGTTCTGGATTTAAAGTGAGAGCATGATCATATGCAACCAGAGCTTCAGCCGTTCTCCCAAGTGCTCTGAGCGCATCCCCTTTGTTACTCCACCCTAAGGCATAATCAGGTTCAAATTCAGTAGCCTTCTCGAGACAACTCAGGGCATCTTCAAATTTCCCTGCTTTGTTAAGGCACCAACCTTTATTACTCCAGGCTTTTCCGT
Source organism: Methanobacteriota archaeon (assembly GCA_043803325.1). Taxonomy (GTDB): domain Archaea; phylum Halobacteriota; class Methanomicrobia; order Methanomicrobiales; family Methanospirillaceae; genus Methanospirillum. The sequence goes on from JAZDKH010000171.1 coordinate 3,675, forward strand.
ACTCAGGATCCAGTGCAAGAGATTGCTCAAACATGGGTATTGCATCGTCATACCTGCCCATGTACGTGAGGGTATTACCCTTGTTATTCCAGGCCTTTTTATAGGTAGGATCTATGCTGATAATTTTATCGTATTCCGCAATTGACTCATTATACCGTTCAAGACTCTTGTATGCTTTCCCAAGCCCGTTCAGAGCTTCAACATCCTGAGGGTTCTGAACAAGGGCACAGGTAAATTTCTCAACTGCCTGTTCAAACATTCCCTGATTATAGAGTGACACGCCCTTATTGGTATATTCCACCACTGTTTCAGCAAGTACAGAGGTAGTGCAGAACATTATAAGGAAGAATATGAGTAATACTTTCATTAGAGATGATCTCATTTATGGATAATAATACCACTTCATAGGTTCTGATCTATCGAGCGCTTCAAATAATCTGTTGTTGAATGAATCTCACGGTACATGAGGAACTGATGGCGATATCAGGGGGGGAACGGAACATACAAGTAAATGCTGATGAATTGGGACAGAGTAAGCCGGCAGAATCAGATCTGGCAGATGTATCTGCTCCACTCATTCACATCCTTTATGTCGATGATGATCATGAGATGTCTCTTTTTTTTAAGACCTACATGAAAATGATCCATGGATTTGAGGTCACTTCTGTGGCAAGTGGTCGCGAGGCAGTCTCACTCCTTTCTGGGAATCATCATTGCGATATTATCATCTCTGATTATCATATGCCAGGAATGAACGGCATCGATCTCTTAAAAGAGACCAGAAAACTTCACTCACCAATCCCATTTATACTATTTACTGGAAAAGGGCGCGAAGAGGTGGTCATGGAGGCCATTAATAATGGTGCAGCCTTTTACCTCCAGAAAGGTGGAGATTCACGGACTCTCTTTGCCGAGTTAACCCATAAAATCAGGCAGGCAGTAGGAAAACAACATGCGGAGTCTGCACTCCGTGAGAGTGAAGAGAAGTTCAGACTCCTCTTTGAATCTGCAAGAGATGCTATCCTTATCACTAAAAACGGGATCATCGCAGACTGCAACCAGCAGGCTTCAGTCTTTTTCAGGGGAGATCCGCAGGCACTTATCGGGATGGCCATTGAAGACCTCTCTCCTGAGATCCAGGCTGACGGATCAGCATCGGGCGAGATGTGGAGAGCAACGGCTGATTCAGTCATCAACGGGAGGCATGCTTTTTTGGTATACCAACACCGTCGACTGGATGGGAGTGTCTTTGACGCAGAGGTGAGCCTGAACCGGTTTGATCTTGATCGGGAGCCCTGCATCCAGATCGTCATCAGGGACATCACTGAGAGAATCCAGGCTGAATTAGAACTCTCCACGAGGAATATCGAACTGAGCGCAGCGTACGAAGAACTGAAGGCTGCTGATGAAGAGAGACAGTTTCACCTCAAGAATCTTATAGCCAATCAGGAGCGACTTGAGGAGAGTGAAAAGAAGTACCGTGACCTCGCAGATCTCCTCCCTCAGATGGTCTATGAGACAGATACTGAGGGGAGGATCACCTATGCAAACCGACAGGCGTACCTGACCTTTGGATACACTCCCGAGACTCTCCCTCCGGATATGCAAATCCTCGATGTTATTGTGCCTGAAGATCGGCAGCGGGTAATTGAGAACCTCTCCTTAATCACCGATGATGGAAGATCAGGGCCTCATGAGTATCGTGTATTCCGTCGTGACGGAAGTGTCTTGCCTGTCATTATTCATTCGGCTCTTATCACAAAGAATGGGATCTATCAGGGTCTTCGGGGAATTGTCATCGATATAACAGAGAGAAAACGGTTCGAAGATGCCTTAGTGAGATCTGAGGATAAGTATCGCACCCTCATAGAACATATCCAGGACGGGGTATTTATTATCCAGCAGGGTTGTCTGGAGTTTGTCAATCCTGCATTTGCTGCAATACTCGGGTATACAGTTGATGAGATCACGGGGAAAAAGTTGACTGCCTTCATTGCACCTGAAGACCGTGAGATGGTGGTGGATCGATATCGGAAGAGGATGAAAGGGGAACCGGTTCCCAATCAGTATGAGTTTCGGATGCTTAAAAAAGACACCGAAACCAGGGTTCTCATCAGTATGGATATCGGGGTTATTTCATTTCAGGGAATTCAGGCAAGTATTGGCACAATCAGAGATGTGACACAGCAACGGCAAGCTGAAGAAGCAGTTCGTGAATCTGAACGAAGACTCGCAGATGTTATTGATTTCCTTCCTGATGCAACTCTTGTCATTGATAGAGAAGGACGGGTCCTTGCATGGAACCGTGCGATGGAGCAACTCACCGGGGTGACAGCCTCCGATATCCTGATGAAGAGAGATTATGAATATTCTCTTCCATTTTATGGGGAACGCAGGCCGATACTCGTTGATCTTGCACTTAAAACTGATGAACAGATTGAAC
>JAZDKH010000172.1:0-5724 GCA_043803325.1 Methanobacteriota archaeon
CGCTGCAGCTAATATCCGGATCTTCTCCTCATCCATCAGTCTGCTGCTCCCAGAATCGCATCAGCCCCAACATGATAATGTTCTATTTGGGTAATCGGGTTCCATCCGAGACGTACCGGATCCCTTATGTCTGAATTTAATCTTTCAATAATTGAAGATATTTCTGTCATAATATCAAGGGGAGAAATTTTCAAGAGTCAGTAATAGGATCAATATCAGAAAGGAGGCGCTTATTCTTTTCTAAGTTCATGTATTCGCCCCTGCCCCCGACACCCCCTGGCTGTCGCCGGCCCCCTCTACCAAGCCGAAGAGGGGGCCTCATGCTCACCCTGCAGGTGGACCCGCTGGGGGCACACTTCTCCTCCGCTTCGCTCCGTCCGGCGTATGGCTGGCAGGTATCATTTCCTCGCTCCGGTTAAATATCGACCACGGATAGCTAATCCGACTGTTCTGCAGAACGAGACGTCCTGTCCTTTATCGAAGGGGCTCCGGTCCTCCGGTTCGGAATAACCTCTAATAAATCATCCCGGATTTTTGAGAAGGACGGGACGGTTAGCCGGAATTTTATTTAAATAATAAGGGAAGAAGCAGAAATCCGGAGTGCTGGTATCTTCATAAAAGAGATCAGATGATACAACTCAGGAAAGAATAGTCTACATCAATTTTTTTCTCACCAAAAGGGAAGAACATTCATGTATTGCTGTTCCCCCTCTCTGTCCCGGCATTCATAATCATGTAACGTTGGAGTTCCCAAACATCCTGAACGAATTTTTCCCTGCTGATCCCTCTGTTTTCAAGAGTTTCTATAAATTTCGGTCGCATCGTGGGGATATTATCAGCAATCCAGGATAACACCACATAAATTTCAACAGGATCCAAATCAGGTCTGATGGTACCGTCTTTCATTCCTAATTCAATTGAAGCACAGGAAAGGGTATAAATTTCATCTCCGACGTTTTTATATTCGCTCAAACTGTCAGAGTCTGAAAATTCCTGAATATTGAAGGCATGTGTTCGGAAAAACAATCCAATACGGTAATAATCAGGATAGTCATGTGCAAATTGATAGTATATTTTTCCTATTGCAGATATTTTTTCAAGTCCCGACTCTTCCCGACGTTCTGCTTCTCGTACCATCTGAAGAAGAATCCGTGAACCACGGGTTACCACAGATAAAAAAAGTGATTGCTTATCCTTGAAGTAATAATACAGGAGAGACTTATTCACCTCAGCCTCCTCTGCGATACTATTCATCGTTATGGAGTCGTAATCACCGGAAAAAAATAATTTCTCAGCGGCATTAACAATATCTTCACGTCTCTTCTCCCTCTCCCGCTTTTTTCTATCTGCTATTGACACCAGTAAATCTCCGTAGTATTACCTGAACATTATCTAAACGGTACATAAAATTGTTCCTTTTTGCATATTCCCCTTTCTTTCCTGCCTGGGGTATTCGTCTCACCGTGGAAATTTTTCTTGTTTGATGAGGGGTTTCGACAATCATATATACTTTTGAATTGAACATTCGTTATTGACCCAGAGTCAAATTTAGAATTTGGGTTAATACAGATGTACTGGAGAAAGATATGAAAGTTATTGCGATAAATTCCAGCCCGCATAAAGATACGGAAAATACGGCAGTCATTCTCGGTCCGTTTCTTCAGGGAATGAAAGAAGCCGGGGCAGAGGTTGATCTCTACTATACTGATGATCTTACCATCAGTTCGTGTCGTGGCGATTTTCGTTGTATGGCTATGACGCCGGGGAAATGTATCCATGATGATGATATGAGATGGCTCATACCAAAAATGGAAGAAGCGGATATCTGGGTATTTGCATCGCCGCTTTATTGTGATGGGGTAACCGGTCCCATGAAAACCCTTATGGACAGAATGGTTCCATTGCTCCAATTATTCGTTGAAAAGCGGGAAGACAGGTGCAGGCACCCGCTCTGGACGCCAAAAGAGAGAAAAACGGTTCTGGTATCCAATTGTGGATTCTGGGAGATCGAAAATTTTGATCCGATTATTGCTCATATAAAGGCATTTTCCAAAAATGTTCATGCAACATATGCTGGTGCGTTAGTACGACCCCACGGTCCAAGTTTAAAAGGAATGATTCAGCAGGGCCTTCCTGTGCAGGACGTCCTGGATTGTGCAAATAAGGCTGGATATGAATTAGTTACAAATGGTTTGATTGTTGAAAGCACACTTCATGGGATTAGTCGCCCGCTGAAACCTCGTGAGGAATTTCTCAAGGATGGAAATGCAATGATTCAAAGGTTAGTTGACCATTCAAAGATTCTTTCAGGATCTTTATGATGAGATAATACGAACAACTCACATAGATCGGGTGGCTGATACATAACCGGTATGGATTATCAATCGAAGGGACTGTTGTTGATGGGTATCTGAAAGGAACTGAGCGGTACACCGGGAAGGTTGTGTCCGAAAATGCAGAGGCCATGACCGTGGGTCAGGGGGGAATCACTGCTAAACACATCCGCAACGAAGTGTACCGAGAGAAGTACATCGGTACCGTGAAGCGTGATTCAATCACGGACCCACCCAGTCATGCAAACAGATATCTTCACTCATGACCGGGCAGCCCTCTCCCGGGATCTCCGGTTTACCGGACCGGCGGTTTCCCCCATCCAGGTGATCAGGTCGGGAACGATCGGGTATGACGAACAGGATCTCGAAACGAATGAAACAATCATCGATCTCCGGTATCTCCGGTGTTTCCCGCAGGAAGTTCCCTCCTCCAGTTCGGGAGAACCTCTAATAATCCATCCCGGATTTTTGAGAAGGATGGGACGGGTAACCGGCATGTCATTTATGCAATACCATCCGGTGATCATTCATACCTCTAATGGGTTGATTACAACTATCCCAGTCAGATTTTCAAAAACCATGCGAGTATTGGTTCGTTCCGTACGTTCGTTATACGTTCACTTTACGCTCACTTTACGTTCGCGGTCGTAAATCTAAACCTCGATACGTTCGCAGTCGTAATTGGACGTATTCGGCCGTATCATTATTCCTTCCATACATCGTATGATGAAACTCACCGGATACCGGATGTCTCCTCATTCCGCTGCTCCTCCATGGAAACGAAGACCGGGGAGAACCGATCAGATGAACTGCTTCATCCGGTCTGTTGCAGTCCGGCGGAGACTGACCCCCAAAGGGGGGAGCACCCTTTCTTTCTCCCAGACCAAAAGAAGCAAAAGGGAGCCTGCATTTGCTGACCATACGAAAAAGAGGGGAACTCAAGGATCACAGGTAAGGCAGTGGGAACGGTGTACACAAAGGAGGCCCTGGCAGGTACGACAGGTATAGGTATCAGCCTGATGAACCAGAAACGCCTCCATCCCTTTCTCTTTCATCTCGGTCAGGTTGGCAATCATACTCATCCCGTATTTGGTGCGATATCGGAGATCCAACTGTTTGAGCCGCTTGCATGGCATTTTTTCACATTCAAAACAGAAATGAGATGAATTATTCTGAATCGTCGGACAGTTACGAATAATGCACGACCGACAACTTTGAGGTTTGTTCGCATCGTCCCCCCAGCATCCGGGGCACTTTTTTTTAGAGCGTTGAAAGGCCAGACATAACGCACAATTCATACCACACGGAGCGATCAGTCCGGGATCAAGCAGAGGGGGATCAGTTCGATCCATACACTGTGTTGGGAGTACTTCCTATAAAAATCTTCCAAATCCCGCGATTATGCAAATTCAGTCTGATTAAATAAAACCACAAATCGGTTCTGTGATGTGTACCCGTATCAGCCGAATACCTCATTCATCAGTGCATCAACCGCGTCAGTCTCCTCTTTCCGATAGGTTCCGTACATGAGGGTATCACCAATCATTCCCTTGAGGGTGAGGATGTCAGAGGAGAAGGTGAAGAGTTCATTCCCTCCGAGATCTTTCAGAATAACCTTTCCCATTCCTTGTAAATTCACGATATCCTGAAGGTCAACAGGGCTGTTCAGCAGATATTCTCTCACCAGTGAACCATCCCTGCACTTTGACGAAGGTTTTACGCTAGTGATTCTCATCTGAAGCAATCCCCTCAATAATATCACATACTATCCTGCACTGTTCCATCGTATTCAGGTATGAAAGGCTCATCCTGACACATCCCGCTCCCCCGGTAAGACGGTGATGGAGCCAGGGAGCGCAATGAAGACCGGTTCTGGTTACGATAGTGTGTGCTCTCCCCAGAACAAGACCAATGTCCTCGGGATCAACATTCTGAATATTAAACGATATCACCGGAGTATCAGGAGCAGGAGTGTACAGGATCAGTGATTCTAAGGGGGAGAGACGGGAACAGATGTACCGGGACATGCGGGATGCATGGGAGACAACCTGGTCAAGTCCGATCTCTGAAAGATATCTGACTCCTGCAGTTAATGAAGCGATACCAGGAAAATTCGGTGTTCCCGCCTCAAACCGAACCGGCATATGGTCAGGATGGGCAGGGGATCCGGAATCAAACCCAGTCCCTCCCTGCTGCAGAGGAAGGACCCTCTCATAATTTCGTAAAAAGAAACCGCCAATTCCGGGTATCCCAAAGAGGTACTTATGGCCGGTGAAGACAAAGGCATCAACCAAAGTATCAGAGAGATCGATCGGGATCTGCCCTGCGGTCTGAGCCCCGTCGATGATAGAAAAAATTCCTTCTTTATGAAGAAGAGAACCGATGGTCCTGATATCCTGCACCGCCCCAATCACGTTACTTCCGTGGTTCATAACCGCGAGCCGGGTTTGCGGGGTAATTCCCTCTGATATGGCTTCCGGGTCGACATGGCCGGAATCATCAGGGATTATCACGGAAAGGGAGATCTTCCCTTCACGTTCAAGGGCCCGGAGTGGCCGAATTACCGAGTTATGCTCAAGTTCTGTAGTGATGACATGAAACGGGTCCCTCTGTCCGGCAGCAAATCCATGAATGAGAATGTTCAATGAATCGGTTGCATTTTTGGTGAACACATACTGATCCGGATCCCGGGTATTAAAAAAAGAGGCGAGTTCATCGCGAGCCTCATCAGGGTACGAGATCTCTCCTTCAAGAGTCGTCCGCCCGGGCTCCAGGTACGGTGCCCGCAGTACCTCCTGAACAGAGGTCAGTACCTCTTCCGGCTTTGGCCAGGAAGATGCTGCATTGTTCAGGTAGATCAGATCTGCCCGACACTTTTTCTGATGCACGCTCAGTTATTCTCCCGCTCCCGGAACCCAGCGAACCGTATCTCCAATAAGTTCTGATTTCCAGATCGGAACCCGGTGCTTGAGTTCATCGATAAGATACCGGGACGCGGCATACGCGACATCACGATGCCCTGATGCAACGGTGATGAGTACAATCACCTCGCCTACTTTCAGGGCACCATACCGGTGAATAACCTGAACCCGGGTCAGTTCCCATTTCTCTTCAGCCTCATTGATGATACGATTAATCTCTTTTTCAGCCTCATCCTTATCAGTCTCCAGCCGGAGGACATCCATTCCGTCTGCTCTGACCGTCCCTGCAAAGATGAGTAATGCCCCGGTTTCCGGCCCGGTGCCGGTAAAGACCTGCGACAGATCGATCGGCTCTTCCTGTATTTTGTACATGACCCTCCTCAATTATAGAATGAGAAATTGTTCCAGATATTTTCTGACGTTTTGGAATATATGTCATTCATTCATTTGTACTATCAGGGTGACCTTTC
>JAZDKH010000173.1:0-2402 GCA_043803325.1 Methanobacteriota archaeon
GGTCATCCTAATACATTTATCCGATTAATATCACAGAAATCCTGAGAATACCCAATGACCCATGAACCGAAGCCCCCTCCGGCTAAAGATATCAACGAGTACCTTGCATCCATTCCTCCTGGGGACCGGGCTACCTTGGAAGATCTTTGCGTGATCATCAGGGCTGTTTCACCGGAAGTGTTCAAAACTGATTTAAAACCCTTCAAGGTCTCCGGAACAACCATTCACTTTTCTGCTTCCCACCCACTCCCTACATCACTGGTAACTGCCATCGTCAGGGCCCGCATCGCAGAGAACGGGTTCCGGACCTCACAAGATGGACAGGTTCGCCATCAATATGTGGCGTTTTTACGAGGAATCAATGTCGGTGGATATACGCCTATCAAAATGCGGGATCTCACGTCAGCTTTCCAGGCCAGGGGATTTGAAAACGTGCAAACTATGCTCCCGTTAAGCGCAGAAAATCTGATGAATTGTCCTCTGGATCACCAGTAACTTTTCCGGCTGTTCATCGCGAGTAACATATTTATAATATAACCCAATAACTACTCATGAAAAATTCAGTTCTGCTTAACGCTTCCCTGCTCCTGATGGCGTGCCTTGTGGCCGGTACGGCGTTGTGTGTCGGCGATCCAGGATTGGATAACAATACTGAAAAACTTGACGGTTTTGATGATTTTTTCTCCCAGAAGATGGCTGAATTCGAAGTCCCGGGTGCAGTGGTCGGCATTGTAGAAAACGACACCGTGGTATACCTGAAAGGGTTCGGTGTCCGGGAACTGGGGAAACCGGGAACCATTGATCCTGATACCCGCTTCCAGATTGCATCGGTATCCAAGTATATCACCGGGGGAGCGATTGGAACTCTGGTTGACGAAGGAAAACTGAATTGGGATACACCGGTTGTGACGTACCTGCCGGGTTTTGCATTGAAAGATGCATATGCCGGGAATCATTCGACCCTTCGTGACCTTCTTGCTCATCGATCTGGTCTTAAAAGAGATGGTGAACTGCTGGGCAGAATTGGGTACTCTCCCAATGAGATGCTTGAGCGAGTGCAATATCTTGAGCCGGGTGCCAGTTTCCGTGAAAAATACCTGTATTCGAATACAGGGTATTTCATTGCCGGGGAAGTTGCCGCAAAAGTTGACAACCAGAGCTGGGAAGATCTGACTGATGCCCGGATTATCAAACCCCTTGGTATGACGCGATCAGGCTCCCGATATGAGACCCTGTTTAAAGATGACAACCATTATATCGGCCATGGCGGTTCCCCCGGAGACATCCATGTCATATCGTTTGAGGACGCATCATTTCCAGCTGCCGGCCAGGTGGTCTCGACAGGCCGGGACATGACTGAGTGGCTGCGGATGATGCTGAACGAGGGTTTGATTGACGGAAAACAGGTTCTCACCCCGAAGACGGTAAAAGAGATTCATGCAGCAAGTCTGGTTGCAGGGCCCAGCGGGCCTTTGAGGGATCCAAACGGAGCGGTCGGCCTTGGATGTGACTCGTATTACTTCCTTGGTGAGCGGATTATTGAAAAGAACGGGGCACTTGACGGCGTCCGTTCGATTGTCATCCTTATTCCGGGAAAGAAGAGTGGGATTGTTGTTATCGCAAACAAGCAACTGACGGCATTCCCTGAAGCAATTCGTGACGAATTCCTGGAACGGTATATCGGAAGAAGCGGTGTCGATCTGCAGACTCAGGAAAAGGCTTCACAGGCAGGGTGGGATTCGCTGATCATGAATCCTGAACGGCCGTCAGATGCATCCCCGGCAACGATCGACCCATCGGTAATCGCAGGAATGTACCAGAGTGATTTGTATGGCCCCCTGCTGGTGGACCAGGGAAGTGATGTAGGGAACATGACTGTCGGGCTTGGCCCTGACAAGTACATGGGAAATCTCACGCACTGGACCAACAACACCTGGTATCTCTCATGGCCTAACCCGGATGATCAGGTCGGCTATCTCACCTTTGCGGTGAACCCATCGGGTTCTGTCACTGGATTTACTTCCGAAGAATATGGTCCGTTTGCACGGTTCTGACCGGATTTCACCTTATCTTATCTGAAATTTCATGGGGGGTGCTCATTCCCCTCCCGTTTGTAATAAGGCAAATCCGGTCATCGATACCTTTTTCTTTATAGCCATTATCATTATCTTTCTTCAGGAGTAACTATTCAGTTCTTTCTCTGATTTTTTAATTCCTGCAAATCATAAAACAATTGACTTAAAAAAAGGCTCTTCGTTATGGTCAGCTGAAATTTGACATACCTATTTGAAACAACGAAAAGCCGAATATTTGAGGGTAATACGGATTAATATTGAGGAAATAACTGTAATACTGAGATTTATCTGCCGAGCGTCCTTCAAAATGGGTATCACTTCCTGGCA
>JAZDKH010000174.1:0-3739 GCA_043803325.1 Methanobacteriota archaeon
CATCAGCGGTACTAATGAAGCGGTGATCTTTCAGATAGGTCAGTACTATCAAACCATCGAGCCCGATATCCTTCCCTTCTCCATGCCACCGGGCAACGAGACTAGCCATTGCATGATCAAATGCCCCATCATAAATATGAAGGGTAACCTGGGCACCATCGGGCCGTGTCTGAAAATCGAGTGATTGAAGTGATAAAACATTGTAGAAGAATAATACCTCACCCATCGGTTAACAGTAAATACTCGGTTAAAACGAATTTTAACTTCCACCACTGAAGTTTCTAATTTCGCTAATTATCAAAATAATCCCAACTTTGGTTTGGACAATCACTTGATTTTCAGACAGAGTCGACTCTATTGTTGCCCGAACCAATTCATAAATCGTATCCTTCCCAATCGGTAGAATATGTTCCATTACCTCCTCAATTCCGCGATATGACATTTTATTCCAACGCATTTTTAGGATCATCGGTGCAATGTTTTCCTGAAGAAATACAAGCAGTGTTTCAAAAAATTCGCACGATTCTTGAGTATTTTTTTTACAATTCAAGCAACGATATTTTCCGATTTTTAAAGTGGCTATGTTTTTTTCGTTAGAGAATTAGAGCCATTATGAACCATGGAATTGCCACAATGTGGGCATTTTGGCGGAATTTTTGAGAAAAATATCCCATTTTCTTTAATGTATTCATTAGAGAACTGGCAAAATATTGGATTCAATGAATCGATTACAGAGTAAGTGTTAGCGTAGTTACGATCTCCATATCAATATATATTAGTTTTGAGTTTATTTATAATTTCAGGTGGATGTGTGCTCGATGAGATCGGCGCAATCACTTGGTATTTAGACAGAGCCATCTCCATCCCCATATTCTTGATTTATATAAATATAACTGGTTTTTTCTATCTTTTATGTCTTAAGTTTTTTACTTGTTTCAACATGGTGGAATACTAAAATAAAATTTAATCAAATGGATTTGGTTCAAACCGGCTTTTCAGAAATGGGGTGAACCATTGAAAATGATCAGATAAAAGAAAGATGAGAAAACGTAAGGAAATATATAACCATCAAATGTATCTTTAAGCGAATGAGATCACTCCCTGGTCTGAGAGTAAACTCGTAATCAATATTACACCATCATCCCTAATATGTATTTCTCTTACGATCTGATCTTGCTAAATTCAAGAATTTCAACATCATATCCCATATTTTTAAGGGATTCTGCAACCTGTTTTCCATCCTCACTATAATAAACAAGTTTATCCCCTGGCTTGATGTTCTTCGAATCGTTTTGGAGGTCTAAATATTTCACACAACCATTCAATGACTCTGCAAGATTGAGAAGTCTGGTCCACGAGGGGGAGTTTTCAATAAATGATAATTCATTCTTAAATCCCATATCCCGTATGAGGTACAGTGCCGGACTTGGTGAAAAATCCCTGAAGTCGATTCTCTCTTTCGAGATAGGGACGATATTTAACAAATCCGGATGACCGGTGTAGAAAATATGATGATCAGTACTATTACATACTTGTAATGCTGCAGAGATTGATTCTTCGGTGAGGTGTAATTTGTATGCATAGAGATACTCATCGATATATCGAGTTATGATATCTGCCGTAGAAATGAATTTATTGCACGCATCACCGTGAGGATAGATCTTTACCGTATGATGCGCGCAAAGTTCCTCCCAGGCAGGAGAAACATAGGTTGAAGAGAAATTATCTAAATATACCTCACAACTCCGTAATTGTGCAGTCTTTGAAACCTTCCATGCGGCGATATATGGATAATATTGATGAAGCATCTCCAGAAATGAAGGGACATCAATCTTCTCTTCTGGTGTCCGGCCAGCCCCGAATATTGAGACTCCTTCAGGCAATTTCTGTGGGTTAAATGTGGTAAATACGACATTGATAACGACTCCAAGAGAAATAACCTCTGATGTGAATGCTTGAAGAAGAGTAAGAAACTGAGATCTGTTTTTCCAGTTACTCTCATTTATATCATGGGATTTTAATACCTCTTTCCCAGTTTTCGATATAATCGCCCCAAATAAAGTGCGGGTAATATCAGAATATTTTTCCCTGAAAATCGTTGGTTCGGTAAATCCTAAGCAAACTCCAAGGCAGCCAATGAAAACCGATTTCCCCGTACCTCGAGTATATTGTTTTCCATCTGCGGAAATTACTGAGAGATAATCGGTCATGATAATAGGGTCAACCAGATTGCCTAAAGATGTTTTTGCTGGAGTATGAATCAAATGTCATTGATAGTGCCTTCTATGTTAATTGAACTACTGATCCCACTCTCCCCTCCCTCCTCTTCTGATTGATCCTCTCCCGTTTCGCTCGTAATACCGCTGCTGATTCTCCCGGAGTTTACCCCGACGATGATCCTTCCGAGCCTCCGTGATCAACTCCTGCAGTTTCACGGGATCACCGGACAATCCTCAATCCTGACCTTCGATATCTGTTGCTTAAACAAGGAACAGTACAACCCGAATGCTCCAGTTGATCGAGAAGACGGAGGATGTCATCGTTTGTGGGGGTAGTCATAGTAAGGGTCTACCTATATATTGTCGGACTGAAGGAAATATGGTATTTAGGATCTGATGAGGACAAGATTAGGCAATATCAATAGTCCGTTTTGATCCATTCTACGCTCCTACCGCCGCGGTTCTGATACATACCTTCTGCCTGGACCTCATGCATCATCATACCAATAAAAGGCTCTTTATCTTTGGGGATATTCCTTAGCAACAATATTTTCACTCATCTCATATAGAGGAGGAATGAGATCACTCATTTGCGAATAGAGTATCCATAAATAATCACGAGCTCGGGTAAGACCAACATACAATAGTGTCCTATCATCGTCTAACTCATCATCAAAATCTCTCTGATCAGAGAAAAGAAGGATAACTGCACGAAAATCTAATCCCTTAGCCGATGAAATCGTAGAAATTTTTACACTTGATTTAGTTTTTAAATCATGGCTTTTTTCTTTTTTAGTGTCATCATTCACCCACAAGGCGGCACTAAAAGAATTGACATCTTCTTCAATTTTTTTCAAATATCCCTTCAATTCTTTAGTCGCTAATGGGTATAATATTCCAATATCATGCGGGTTTATCGGGTGCTTGGAGAAATAAGTCCCCTCTTTCGGATTTAACATATGTTTGACCAATTTTAGTGCCAAATCGCATTCCGCAGCTCTATCTTTGCATCTGTATACATAAGGTTTTGGTCCGGTCCTAATTGACATCTCCGGGTTGACAGGAACTATTCCAACTCGGTCGTCATCATTGGTTAATTTATCAAATACTGAAAAGGGTGCAGCGACTTTGAGAATCTCTTTTGTGTTTCGATAATTTGAGCGAAGATAATATGTTCTACCCCTGGCTTTGATACCTAATTCTGACCAAGTGAATGCTGCGTTTTGATAGATGCCTTGATTGATATCGCCAGCGATGATCAGATCACCATTTTGAGGATCTTTTAAAAGTGAGATGATAGCTTGACATGGAGAGATTTCGTTTGCCATGGAAATCTGTATGTTAAATGAATTATAAAATACTCAAATATATTATTACTAATTATCACGAAGTTGAATGACATATTGATGCATCGACGAATCAACACAATGACTTCGGATTTTTGGAGAGGGCGGCAAAAAATCCACCCCAAAATTAGGGATAATTCGACACGTTACCGTATTTTGTATCTTTTAAAAACT
>JAZDKH010000175.1:0-3325 GCA_043803325.1 Methanobacteriota archaeon
AGTCCCTCCTCGTAACTGATTCGACATCTCCATGGCAGAATCTCGTTTCTAACCAGAATCAAAGAGCAATAAGAAATAATTCCGTAATTCATCCACAGTTGGATCAAACGGCACCCATACATTCAAGTCTTCACCACGACAAATCAGGTCCGACTTTTGGAAGAATACTCCATGAACCTATCAACCAACCTAATATTGATTGGATGGTAAATTCGGTTGTTTTTCTGCGATAATGAGCAACAATATAAAGGAAAAAATGAAAGATAAAAGGAGTATGGATCATCTCAATATCGTGGTATCCGGCGATGTTCAGCGTGTAGGATATCGGGACCGGGTGACCAAAATTGCCCGCTCATGCCATATCACCGGAATAATTCGTAATTGTGAAGGGTATGATGTAGAAATTTTTGCAGAGGGCGGGGAAGAAGATCTGAAAAAATTTACATCTGCGATTAGAATTAATGAAGATCCGATTCACGTTGAATCACTCCAGATCGTAACTGGAATATATGAAGGGAAATGGAAATATTTTGAGATTCAACGAGGTGAACCACATGAAGAACTGGGTGAACGTCTGGATACTGCCCTTACGTACCTGGTCCGAATTGATGCGAATAGTAAGCGCTCTGTAGATATTGGAGAACAAATGCTTGAAAAGCAGGACTCCATGCTCGAAAAACAGGACTCTATGCTTCAGAAACAAGACTCCATGCTCGAAAAGCAGGACTCCATGCTTGATAAACAGGGGTCAATGCTCGAAAAACAGGATTCTATGATATCCCTTCAAAAAGATACCATTCACGAAATAAAGGAGATGCGAACAGACCTTAAGGATACCATCCAGGGTAAGTTTCAATCTATTGAACAACAGTTACATGAAATTCAAACGGTCCTCAGGAACGCCGGCATGATGAGTTAGGATTATCCCCGCATATAAGGATCTCTATTGACAATAGCGCCAAAATCCAAAAAAAATTGGACTCTTTTTAGCCCATTAATCACTTACAAAATCCAAAAAACTGATTTTCCGGATTTGGCGCGAGATAGGAGAGGAAATATTTAGGAGCCGCCTTTTTCGAATCCTATATGGTACTACCACCCTACAATGCATTATCCTCCAGAATGGTCTCATAATCTGAAAGTTCCAAAACTCAGATCGAATGAGACAAGGGGGGGATATATCTAATCCCGTCTTAGTATCTTACATGAGATTCTTCAATACTGCCGGCCCGGTAAATCCTGAGGACCATTACTGTCTCAACCCACTCTCCCGATTTAATCTGGAGGAGATATTATCATTAATAAGGCAGAAAAAATATTTCGTTCTTCATGCCCCTAGACAGACCGGGAAGACCTCGTATCTAAAGGCATTGATGAAATATCTGAATGATCACGGAGAATTTCGGGCACTTTATATTAATGTCGTGCGGGCACAGGCAGCAAGAGAGGATGTTTCTCAGGGTATTCACTCTATTATTGATGAGATCTATGATCGTTGCATGGATGAAGCGATCATTCCAGATCCCGAATTACTCATTAAAGGACTTTGGGAACAATACAGTGAATTCAGCGCATTGAGTACGGTGTTAAGTCGTCTCTGCACATCGGTCCCGCATCCGGTAGTGCTCCTCATTGATGAGATCGATTCCCTGGTAGGAGATACACTGATCTCACTGCTTCATCAGATCAGAAGTTCGTATGACAGGCGTCCGGCCCACTTTCCCCAATCGGTCATCCTTTGTGGGGTGCGGAATGTCAGGGATTACCGGATGTATTCTGATGTGGAGAAATCGAACATCACTGGGGGAAGTGCATTTAATATTAAAGCTGAATCACTCATGCTTGGAAATTTTTCCCATGAGGAGACCGAGGAACTCTGTCTTCAGCACACAACGGAGACCGGGCAGATTTTTGAACGGGACTCTCTTGTTGCCATATGGGAAAACACTCAAGGGCAGCCATGGCTGGTCAATGCTCTGGCATATGAAGTAGGTTTCAAGATGGAGATTGCTCGTGATCGGACGGTATCCATTACCCGCGATTTGGTTGAAGAGGCTAAAAACCGCCTGATCCTCAGACACGAAACCCACTTGGACCAACTCGCGGATAAACTCAGAGAAGAGCGGGTCAGAAGAGTAATCGAGCCAATGCTCGAAGGTACCGCAGTAAACTCATCCATCAGGGATGATGATATCGCCTATGTGTTAGATCTTGGCTTGATTACGCAGGGAAGCGAAGGTCTGCAAATTGCAAATCCGATATACCGCGAAGTCATCCCACGCCAGATCACTACGGTCACCAGTTATAATCTTGAATCGAGTCTTCCCCGTGCTCCATTCATACAAAAAGACGGGCATCTGGACACACACTTTCTTTTTGAGCAGTTTCAGCAGTTTTACCGGGAGAACTCAGGAAGTTGGCTTGAGATTGCCCAGTACCGGGAGGCTGGGCCCCAGCTCCTGCTCATGGCATTTCTCCAGCGGGTGGTAAATGGAGGAGGTCAAATCGAACGAGAGTATGGTCTTGGCCGTGGGAGGCTGGATCTGCTCATAATCTGGCCGGTGTCTGATGGATCTATCCAGCGGGTGGTCATCGAGTGTAAAATTCTTTATGGTTCGTGCAAGAGGACCATTCGAGAGGGGCTGATTCAGACATTCAAATATGCTGATACCTGCGGGGCAAATGAAGCCCATCTTGTGATATTTGACAGGGCAGAAGACAAAACGTGGGATGAGAAGATATTTTACCGTGAGGAGATCTACACCGGGACTGCGGAGAACCCAATTCGGTTTCCGGTGACGGTCTGGGGTATGTGAAGGGTCAAAGAGTGATAGATACATCTGTTTCAACTGTCCAGCGAGTAGGATACCGGGGCCGGGTGACCAAAATTACCCGCTCATACCATATCACCGGAATAATTCGTAATTGTGAATACTATTCACGAAATACAGGAGATGAGACATGATGTTATGAACTAACATCACACCCATCCCGGTCACACCGGAGGAGCATCATGCTAACCAGGATTGCCGTAAAGACCATCTGTAATCCGAGAATAATACTACAGAGAGTAACTAGGGCATTTAAGATCTCAGAGAGTTCGCCAAATGAGTTCAGAATCCATCCAGCTAAAATAATTATGCCGTTTCCGAACCCGAGGAAAATAAGTATGCCCCCTCCAAACAGGAGGTACTCAAGAGTTCGGTACCGGAGCATGGGCTTAAACCACCTTCCGCAGACGTCAAATCCATTTGTCACGGCATAGGCCTTCAGAGCAACACCCATCATCAATAGTTGAAACCCCCCGGTGAGAAATACCACACCC
>JAZDKH010000176.1:0-2317 GCA_043803325.1 Methanobacteriota archaeon
GGATGATGATATTTCTGAGTGAAGCCAAATCTGCCAGAGCACTTCCTAGATCAGGATCAATGATGCGATACTCTGCGAGAATCTCGAATGTCTCACGATATGTTCCAGGTTTTTTTGGAATCTTATGATAGGATAAGAGCCATGCTGCAGCATCGAGTGATGACTGTATAGCAAGAAATATTGCATGAAGAACCATGTTCTGCTTGTCACGGTCTTTTAAGAAGGCATTTTTGGAAATCGTCTCATATCTTTCCCAATCCCCAAGAGCTAAAGAAAGTTCCCGTACTTGATCTATCGCATTCATGCCATCAATTTCTCCCGATACAGATTATCCAGAGTTTCATACCATGGTTGCATATCCAGATATCTTACTAAGATATCTGTTTCAAATGTGGTGATTATTTCATCGTTTGAACAATTGAGGAGGAGGCCCGTCGAGAGCACTTCATATGCGAAGGTGATTGGTGCATTGTTGAGAATTCTCACATCTACATGAGTCCGGGGATGAATCTGGACCTCAACATCATGCCCAATTTTGGAAGCGAATTTAAAGCGCTCATATGGTTCCGGATCAAAGTTCAAGTACAGAGCAATGTCAATATCATGATATATTTCTGAACGGAGGAAAGAACCAAAGATGTAGGCTCCAATGATTGGTGGTTTGTTCTGAAGAACTGAGGTTATTTCTTTAATTAAGGTGCTCTGATGGGGTGTAGTAATGATATCCGCATATTGTTCTTTCATACTACTAAATCAGTTTATCAAATTAGTTATTTTTCAATATCCCGTTGATAACAATGTGTTTAACAAATAAATTTATCGATATGTCACTTTCTCTTCTGCATTATCAGCGGATATAGAAATATTACGATTATTCTTTTTATGACTGTATCCTACTCTTATTTGGAGCTTGTTGTTCTCTTCGCAAATAATGATTTTTTTATTGAGAATATTAATCTCTTCTGAATAAAGGTATTCATATTTATAATATCATCATCAAGATATCTTTAAGCTCATGGAAAATAAATACGAGATCTCCTCTTCCTTACAATCTCTCCTTGATCATATTGAAGAGCAGCTCGATACCCGGATCTATCTGCAACGCAAGCAGGAAGCTCCAAAGAAAGGGCTCCTCCTTGATCAATATTCATTTCAATCCGGCAGGAATGTGATTGTCTTCTCCAACCAGCAGGTTGGTATGCTGAAGGACTTTGTTATAGCCCAGAATGCAATAAAATTACTCCTTAAAGGGGTCGCAACAAAAACATCAGGGTACCGGGTACTCTCCTTTGACAGCAAGTCTGCGACACTTGGGATGGAGCAGATTTACCTTGACATCCTGAAGGACGAGAAGACCCGGCATCTGGACTTCTGGATCAAGAAGAAACTCATGTTTTATCTGTACATGCTCTTTCATGAGACTCTTTCTGAACTCCCCTGGACCCTCATGGCAAACATCGTGGTCGCCAAGCTCTGCCCGGTGATGCGGAATGCCCAGGTCTATTTCCTGATGAAAGAGAGTATGCGTGATATGCATGATCTGGTATCATTTAAAGATTATATTCCCCGCAGATACTTTGTAATGCATAATGGGATGTTCTATGGTCGTGATCTGCTTCTTGGTGAGGTGATGAGTGAGATGAAACTCAACCCGATGATCAATATTCCTGAACTTAAGAAGTTCAAAAATCTCAACCTCATGGAGATGCTTACGCACCGGTGGCAGAAGAATCCCTGGTATCAGACCAAACTCGTCGGCGATGCGATGGTGAATATTACAAAAGAGCTTAAGGTAGCGCAGCAGTGTGAAAATCCACGGGTTGATACCTATCCGGCAATATATTCACTGATCGAAGAGATAACCAGCCGATGGATAAAACTGATGCAGATCGAGAAATATTATTATTGGGAGACGAGTGAACATCAGCAGAATGCGATCAAGAACCAGGAAGATTATGAGAAAGATGCCCGAATGACAATATTCGGAGAGGTATAAGAGAAAGATATGAACCGCTTCGCGGTTTATATTTGAAACCATGAAAACTCATCTGTTGACTGAATATTGTGGGTAGCAAGACTGTTAATTTCTTAAAAATGGATCTTGATTAAATAATTAGTATCCGGAATTAGCAAATAATTCGAATCTTTTTTTCCCTAATCTGAAATAGAACCGTTCATCCACCAAAGAAGAACGCGGTCTTCATCAATAGAGAAATCACTTATTGATTCAGGAGCATTATGTATTATGGAGAGTGACCGGATCATCCGCAATAATATTACCGTTAGCGGCATGGTTCAACGGGTAGGATATCGTCAC
>JAZDKH010000177.1:0-2809 GCA_043803325.1 Methanobacteriota archaeon
ATTCTAAAGCTGATGATGGGAGAATTTGATCCGGTTAGCGCCCATATTTTTGTACATACCTACGAACATTATGCGGAATACTCACTCTAAAATCAACAATCGAGAGAGACAATTCTCGATTATTTAGATAATGCTGACCACAAGAGAATACTCCAAATGGAGAGGAACTATACTCAAAGGCATTGACATATATTTCCCATACTGCTCCGGTGATAGCATCCTGCAACCTATCGGTGACAAGAACCCAATTTCGTCTCAGCCAATCTTCCTTAAGATATCTGATAATTTCACCACTCGTATCAACGATATCCTGACCGATAACCCGTGAGATGTACCTCATATGAACCGGCTGGAGCAACCCTCCCTGGTGTCTCCAAGTCTTCAGAGTCCTACACCGGACGGGTAGCCTACGAGAACGCCGAAGCCAAGACCGTGGGCACAATCAGCATCAAGGCTCCGACGCCATCAGCCTTCAGCACTGATGTGAGTACGATCATCGCCACCACTGATCTGAATACGGTCATGGGAGGCACTCCATCCCATGACAACTCAGAGGACCGATTCAGCTGTACCCTAAAGTGTCAGCACGGGAGTGGTGAGCTCTATTCGGTCAGGTTCGCCCGTGACTCAACCACCCTCTCATCCTATGAGGCTGATTCCATCCGGAAGGCTTTTGAAACCTGGGTTGATACAATGTGTATAAGGATGGGTTTAGATAAGGTTCGGATATTTTTAATGTATCTCACCAATAATTATCCATATGCCGTGTCCTCCCCCCAAGTTGTTGAACGGGGAAAACATCCTTCCCTCAACTCATTTAGGGAACATATCGGCAAGTAGTGAGATGAAAATCATATGGAAAGTCTCAACCACCGGGGGTTGCAAATGAGTTCATTGTCCACCATATATTGCATGTCCTGACAGATGGAGAGCTAATAGAAGAGTATGAGGATGATACCCCATGTCCATCGGTCCTCACGCTTGGATATCTACGAGGATTTGCTCATCATGTGGTTATTGGGTGTTGTGCAGATCACAAAAAAATAATCACGGTATATCATCCGGATGAAAGCTGGATTAATGACTGATTGAGGGGTGGAAAATTATGAAACCGGGAGTATGTCAGTTCTGTAAGGGTGAGATGAAAGAGGGGAAGACCGAATTCATGGCACGGGTTCATGATCAGGTGATCGTAATTAAGGATGTTCCTACATGGGTTTGTGAGCGATGTGGAGAAGCATGGTTTTCTTTTGAGACTTCAGCGAAGATCGATAAGGTGATACATGAGGTTCATGCCGGGAAGATCTGTGTCAGACCCCTAGCTGCAGGTGAAATTGAATTACCCACGTGAAACAAGGGTCGATAATGAATGTGCTAATCTGATGGTGTATTGTCCGTTGAAGATTTGAAATATCTCATATGAGGAAGAGGATATCCGGGCTGGAAGGATCTATACACCAGAACAGATTCGCGTTATACTCAATTATAACAACTTTCTATAGAAACACGATATTTTATTACCTTTCTATTCGTTGGCCGGATCAGAAACAGGGTTTACGAAAAAAATGAACCGATCTCACCTCATACTCCTTACCCTGGCACTTATCCTGATTCTTTTCATCTGTTTAATTATCAGTCTGGATTCATTGACTACGAATAAGAAACCAACTCACGATGACGAATGGTGGCACAAGATGTTTTATGAACAAAATAACAAGATCGCCCATGGCGAGTGTGACCTGTTTCTCACCGGTGACTCCATCACGATGCGATTTGAAACCACTGCTCCACAGGCATGGGAGCGATATATCGCTCTACATCATTCAATTAACTTTGGAATCGATGGAGATGAGACCGAAGATCTAATGTTCCGGTTAAAGAACGCTCGATTAGAGAAAATATCTCCCGATTTCTGCACTATTCTCATAGGAGTCAATGATATCCTCAAGGGAGATAAACCGGAGATTGTTGCAGAACAGATACAGAAAATTACGATGTACCTGGCAACACAGTATCCCACAAGTCAGATTCTGCTCTTTCACATATTCCCGGCAGAGTATCATCCAAGTCAAATCAGGAAAAGGATTGACAAGACAAATGAATTCCTTTCAGGATTGAAGTACCCTGAAAATGTCAGGATAATAACAATAAACCACGAATTCCTAAATCCTGATAGAACCCTGAATGATGCAATCCTCCCGGATCAACTCCATATCAGCAAGAAAGGATACGATATCTGGGGAAAGGTCATTCATGAGATTATAGAAAACAGACGTAATACCTGAATTTACGAGTGTATCGTTAGTTCAGGGTAGTTTTAGAGAACAGAATTATTGGGAGGCTATAAGGGTCATCTTCTGCCTTGATGGTCTTGCGTCCCGCATGAGCCGCCAGCCGGTTTACCTCTGTTGCCAGTTATCAGATATTATCAGATCACAGTGGGATCATTAATCCTGATGATACAGAAGGGTAATTATGGTTTAGACTTGGTGATTGTTTAGGTGTATGAACAGATATTCAGCGGAGATACCCGTCTATAATTTCCATCATCTACGATTCTCCTACCTCTTCTATCTTCGATATTTTCCTGCCGGAACCGTCAGTCTCAATAGACCACTGTAATTAACCTGGTGAAATATTTGCATCATTTCAGTATGGGAT
Organism: Methanobacteriota archaeon; assembly: GCA_043803325.1. Classification (GTDB taxonomy): domain Archaea; phylum Halobacteriota; class Methanomicrobia; order Methanomicrobiales; family Methanospirillaceae; genus Methanospirillum. The sequence continues at coordinate 2,662 of JAZDKH010000177.1, forward strand.
CAAATGAATGAGCATAATTATTCGATTACTTCTATCGATAACCTTCTTGTGAAGGCATGGTTTCACATACCATCAAATCCCATTGTGGGATTTCAATCCAGACAGCGAACAATCTCGTCCAAAAATTTGAAAATTCTGATATCGTCAG
>JAZDKH010000178.1:0-4016 GCA_043803325.1 Methanobacteriota archaeon
ATGGAGTCTGCAGATTCAGCCAGGATTGTTTCAGGTTTCTCCATAGAAGAGTCTGATATTAAAATATTTCCTATGAGCAGACTATCCTCATTATTTGTCCTGACCCCTCCGTTATGAGTAAAATAATACGCTTCGATCTGACTCCCCATATGATTCACTTCCCCTCTATTGACTCTGCATAAGAAAGATCCCCACTGTAGTTATGGTCATTCCCTTGCTAGTTTACAGAATAACCTGTTGAATTATAACCTGATTAAGGTAAAAATGTTTCAGAATGGTATTCGCTTATTACTCCGGGAATCCAGGTTACCCCTGGAACTTTCTGATATTACCAATTCAAAGGGTTTTTTTCGTGATAATAAAGGTACAGTGATCAAATCCTGAAGAATAACATTCTACTTCGGTGACCTGCGCGAGATTCTCCATCTCTTTTGCAAACAGGGCAGTAAGGATGCCGGTGTCAAAAGCACAGGTACCATGACCGGTCACGGGCAGATCCATACATTCAAAGCATCCCTTCACTTCAAGGGTTATGGGATCTTCAGAAATGAGTCTCATGCTGCCGAGTCCGTATTTTTGCCAAAATTGATCCATCTTAAGGATTTTTCCTTTCAGACTCAGATCTGCAACCAGTGGTACAAGGGTTGACCCGATACGATATCCCGTTCGTTCAAGAACCGGGTCCATATTTATTCCGAGAGTCATTGCTTCGGTGCGAAATGCCCGGAGGGTGTATATGAAAAATGATGCGATGTCTCCATCAGTGAATGGAAGAGATCCAGCAGTTTGTGATTCTTCCTGAAAAGAAACGTCTCTGTCATTATTCGTCAGGCGCCCAATAGGTTTTGATGTCAGAGTTAGTATTCTTCTTCGCTGATCTTCAGGATCTGGGCGTGATGAAATAAGGCCTGCCTCCTCCAGATCTCTGATATGGACAGATATAGTGGATTTTGCCTTCCCTGTCCGGGTTACAATCTCATCAAAGGATATATCTCCTGCTTTGATAATTCCAAGGATCATACCCTTCATTGGACTGTCGACTGCTACAACGGATTTTTGTGTAGAAAAGAGAGTGACATCCCCTTTCTCTGGATTCTTTCCCGGTAATTTTCCGGTTTTCACATATTCATATTGGATCGCAATGTTTATGTTCGTTCGTATACAATAGAATATTCGTACTAATACGAACGATGTGATGACCATGAAAGCAGACGCATACAAGATCTCTGAAGGAGTATACTGGGTTGGAACACTTGACTGGGATATCAGAACCTACCATGGATATACCCTTGATGGAACCTCATACAACTGTTTCCTAATCTTCGGGGAGAAGACGGTTCTCATAGACAATGTGTATCCGGGTCAGGCAGCCCAGATGTGGGGGAGAATTGAAGATGCATGTGCGAAAGAAGGACGACCGGTTCAGATCGACATAATCGTTCAGAACCATGTCGAGAAGGATCACTCTGGAGCACTTCCCGAAATCCACAAGAGGTTCCCAAAGGCTCCTATCTACTGTACAGATATTTGTGAAAACGGCCTTGTCCGGCACTACCCAATTCTGAAGGCTGCTACCTTCAAACATATCAGAACCGGAGAGACTCTTGATATTGGGGGGAAGACACTTGCCTTTGTTCAGGCTCCATTACTTCACTGGCCAGACTCAATGTTCACGCTGTATGTTGATGAGGGAATACTCTTCCCAAATGATGCATTCGGTCAGCATCTCTGTTTCACCGGACGGCTTGATACAGACATCCCTGAGTATCTCCTGATGGATGGAGCTCAAAAATTCTATGCAAATCTCATCGTCCCGCTTACCCCACTCTTCTTGAAGAAAGCGAAGGAGCTCACGGACCTTGATCTCCTCTCTAAGGTGAAGATGATCGCTCCGTCACACGGGCAGATATGGACAGATCCCGGGAAGATAATCAATGCATATGTTGGATGGGCTACCGGTGCCGGGATGAAGAATAAAGTGACGATCATCTACGACACTATGCACGGATCCACGAAGATGCTGGCCCATGCCCTCGCAGAAGGAGTAATGGCAGGAGGATGTGATGTGAAGGTCTTCTACCTGCATGAAGATGAACGGTCGGAGATCGTAAAACATATCCTTGTGTCTAAGGCCATTATGGTCGGTGTTCCGACGTTGAATGATATGCCATACCCAAGTATTGGAGATCTGTTGTACTACCTCAAGGGTCTGCATTTCAATCGGACCGGAGAACGGTTTGCCCTGACCTTTGGATCAATGGGTGGAAAAGGAGGTGCCTGTAATATGGTAGCTGATGAACTGGCGGCTGCCGGCTTTACTGTCATTGATAGAAGAGAAGTGCTGTACGTCCCTGATTCGTCAGAACTTCATGCAGCGTATGATGCCGGGAAAGATATGGCTAAGAAGATAAGTTGATTACCCTTCAGATATATCATTCCGTATTAATATTTTTAATCAATCAGAGCATCTTTTTGATGCAATGGGCATCCGCCACCCGCTTCCAAATGCACGGTCTGTGACTTTTAGGCAGGGTGCAGCTTGTTTTCGCTTATGTTCTGCGATTTTTACCAGTTTTGTTACTTTCCTGACAATATCAGGTGGGTAGCCGTTCTGAATCAGTTCAGTTTCAGAATGGTGGTGTTCGATATGATCCAGCAGGATAGCATCGAGAACCTCATATGGGGGTAAGGTATCTTGATCACATTGTCCTGGCCGTAATTCTGCAGAAGGAACTTTATCAATAATGATAGCCGGTATGATCTCCCTGCCCTTTGTATGGTTAATCCATCTGGCGAGGTTGTATACCATCTGTTTAGGGAGATCCCCGATAACGGCAAGTGCCCCACACATGTCTCCGTATAGGGTGCAATATCCAACAGATAATTCGGATTTATTTCCTGTAGTGAGGACGAGAGAACCTGTCTTGTTAGAAATGGCCATGAGAATTGAGCCACGAATACGGGCCTGGATGTTCTCTTCAGTAACATCAGGAGATGATCCCTGGAATACCGTACTTAAAACCTCATCAAACGATGTCATAACTGGTTCAATTGGGATGATTTCGGTCTTAATACCAAGATTTGACGCAAGATCAAGCGAATCACTAATACTCCCCTGACTTGAATACCGCGATGGCATCAGTACACCTAATACATTTTCCGGAGATAGTGAATCAGCCACTATTGCTGCCACGATAGCGGAATCTATTCCTCCTGACAGCCCAATCACAGCTCGTGAAAATCCGTTTTTCCTCACATAATCCCGGGTTCCGAGGATTAATGCCTGCCAGATCTCCTCAGAATCATCATAGGCAACGTCCGGAACAATCCTCGATTCATTCATATTAATTACTGATATATCTTCGTTAAATCCAATCCCCCGCCAGATAACAAAACCTTTTTCATTGATTGCCAGACTTCGGCCATCAAAGATGAGGTCATCATTTCCTCCTACCTGGTTTACATATACTATGGGGGTCTGATATTTTCGTGCTGTTGCACAAAGCATTGATTCCCGCACCTGCTGTTTTCCAAGGGTGAATGGGGATGCAGAAAGATTGAATATAATCTTAACGCCAGCCTGAACCATTTCCCTGATGGGATCTACCGGATATCTTCGATTATTCCAGAAGTCCGTATCATTCCAGATGTCTTCACATATTGATACCCCGATAGTAACTCCATCCAGCTGAAAAGTTTGAGGGCCATGAGCAGGTTCAAAGTACCGATCTTCATCAAAAACATCATATGTGGGGAGAAGGGTTTTGTGGAAAGAATTTGCGATAATCCCATCTTTCAGGAGGACTGCTGAATTGTATAAAGGTCGACCTGTATTATTTGGATTTATTTCAGGTATTCCTATTAATATTGGTGGAGCATCCACTAAGTCTTTAGCCATTTTTTCCACCATGTTTTGTGCTGTTCGGATACAATGAGGTGAGAGAAGCATATCCCTTGGTGGATAACCGAGGAGAGCGAGTTCTGAGGTAAGAATGATATCCGGGTTTAAAGAAGAA
>JAZDKH010000179.1:0-2691 GCA_043803325.1 Methanobacteriota archaeon
TAATTGAACTCATATTAACTCTACGTCCGGGAGAAAAGATTGAAACCCAGATCCTCCTCCCTGATGAGAGCAGGCGTTATACCATTCTTTCTGCCAGAACAATTACTATCGGTGGATCACCGGCCATTCTCCTTCTGATTAATGATATTGATGAGATACAGCAGGCATACAAAGCTCTTACCCTCGCGAATAATCAGTTAAATCTTCTCAATAGTATCACCCGGCATGATATCCTGAATAAAGTGATGATTATTACCGGATATAGTGAGATTTTAAGAGAAGAACTAACTGATGACAATATCTTGAATATACTTAATAATATATCCCAGGCCGGGAATGATGTTAAAAACCTCATCGAATTTACCAAAGAGTATCAGGATCTCGGAGTCGCCCAGCCAAAATGGCAATCTATTCATCATATCATGAATAAGCAGATTATAAAGTCTATATCATCAGGTATTACACTCAATCTGCCAGATATCCCGATAGAGATTTTCGCTGATCCGATGTTAGAGAAGGTTCTATATAATCTGGTCGAGAACTCGAAACGACATGGGGGCATGGTTTCTCAGGTTTCCATATCCTTTATTTTGCACGAAGGTGACGGTATTTTAGTATATGCAGACAATGGATTTGGAATTGATGAGAAAGAGAAAGAGTTGATCTTCAACAAAGGGCACGGGAAGAATACTGGACTTGGACTCTTTATTATCAGAGAGATTCTCTCGATAACCGGACTCTCTATCAGGGAATGTGGCATTCCAGGGAAGGGAGTCAGATTCGAGATCCAGGTGCCTGCCGAAAAGTATCGGATCTCTCAGGAACAAAGAGCATGACTGAAAAAATCCAGCTCCTGTATGTTGATGATGAACCATGTCTACTTGAGATTGCTAAGTTGTATCTTGAAAAAGGGGGGACCTTTTCCGTAGAAACACTCTCATCTGCCTGCGACGCTTTGAAACAGTTGAATCTGAAACAGTACGATGTGATCATATCAGATTACCAGATGCCTGATATGGATGGAATTATGTTCCTCAAGCAACTCAAAGCATCGGGGAATATCACACCATTTATCATCTTTACTGGAAGGGGACGAGAAGAGGTGGTCATTGAAGCACTCAATAATGGTGCAGATTTTTATATCCAGAAGGGGGGGGAACTTAAATCACAGTTTGCCGAGTTATCGAACAAGATTCAACACGCAGTAACCCAGAGACAGGTGAAAGCAGCACTTTTGGAGAGTGAAGAAAAATTCCGAACTCTGGCCAGAGCAGCACCTGACGGGATCATGATTCATGACAAGGGTATGATTATTGACTGCAATCAACAGTTTTTAGATTTATTCGGATACGAACCTGAGGAAATTATCGGTAAAAACGGGTTTGAGGTCATGATTCATTCTGAATACTATGATAAGATCTCACAATGGTGGCATAGTGGAGCATATGACACCATTGACATTATCGGAATCAAGAAAGATGGAACCCGGTTCTATGGGGAGATACGATCATTGAATATGCCCTGGCAGGGAAAGAAGCACTCGATCATATACATCAGAGATGTATCTTCCCGAAAAGAGAATGAATTGATCTTGCAGATGCAGAAGCATGAACTACACGCTGCCTATGAACAGATCTCAGCAGCTGAAGAAGAACTCCGGGTAAATCTTGCGGATATCTGCAGTCAGAATCTCTTACTTCAGGAGAAAGAAACCCAGCTTACCGCTATTCTTGAATCCACCGCTGACGGTATACTTGCCGTGGATATTAGGGGGAAAATCTTACATACCAACCGTAAATTTTCTGAAATATGGAAGGTTCCCCAATCTATCATAAATGAGAGTGATGATCAGATTTTACTAGATTTTGTTCTTGACCAGTTGACAGATCCTTGCGCTTTTTTAAATAGGGTCCAGGTGCTCTATGATTTGGATACGATTGACATGGATACGGTCTACTTCAAAGATGGGAGGGTCGTAGAGCGACATTCAATCCCCATAATCATGGACAAAGTTCTTATTGGCCGGGTGTGGTCATTCCGAGATATTACTGAGCGGAGACAGACAGAACAGGCATTACGAGTGAGTGAGGTAAAACTTAGGGCAATTGTGGAATCCTTACCGTTAGCCTTTCCTGATGAAGAATATCGCACACAGATCTTGGAAGAATGGGTGCAAAGGATTCAGCGTTCTATCGATACCCAGTCACCTATTGAACCAATGGATGTGGTGGTTACCTGTTATGAGGGGCTGAAAAAGAATATTTCAGGTTGTTCTATTACTCTTGGAGAACAGAACACGGCAAGAAATTTAGATCTTGATGAATACAAGTGAGCTGAAGAGGCTCTTAATGAGATTAATAAAAAAACTCTGACTCCTTGCCGGGCTGACCCAGCATATATCCTAAAATATCTCTCTTATGCCTGGCAGGTTTTTAAAAGAACAGAACGGATGATATCCGGTTCACCAGGCAGTTCGAAAAGTTTGGCATTGAATCGGGTGGATGGCAGCGGATACATCAGGTATCGAGATATCAAAGAGTTGAGTTTCTCCTAGGTATGTCATACTAGAAAACCAGATTACAGAAGACCTGAAGTTATGTGCCGACCCAATTATACACAAGACGTTTACAACTCTCCAAGTGGACCGAAATATCTAAAAATGTAGGTTAGTCCCTCTTTAGCCAATAGAAA
>JAZDKH010000180.1:0-3802 GCA_043803325.1 Methanobacteriota archaeon
ATTGATTGCAGATTTTACCACGAACGGGAGATCAATGATGATGTTTTTCTTCTCATACCGGTATGTGATACTATCTGTTCCCTGCTGATCAGCTGCAGCAAGATACGTGTATTCGATTGAGAGGGGGAGGATGTACGTTCCAGCCTTTGCATCATCTTTCACTCTGATTTCAAAGGAGGCCAGACTGTTGTCTGATCCTTTGATGTCTCCTATCATCTGAGAGTCAGATTTGATGAGTATAGGAGCGCCATCAGCATTGAGGGTGGTTGTCACCATCTTAGCCGTGCTTGGCACATCATCACGGTCAACAATTCCAGACTGAATTATCTTCATCTCGTTCAGACCCGTGTTCTGGATCATCACCTTCATGGTAACCGTGTTTCCCGGAGTAAACTCGTTACTCCCTGCAATACTTGCAGTCAGGTTTGGAGATCCTGTCATATACTTAGTCCCTGCGAGTGCAGAGGGGGCAATCAAAAGGGCAATAATCAAACTTATTGCTAGAATGAGTGAGGTTTTTCTGATATTACTGTTCATAATTGTCTCTTTGAAATAGTTGTGTTACTTGTTTATTTCGTCGGTTGCATTGCTCATTAATTTAGCTTTGACAGGATTGAAGAGACTTTTTCTGCAGATGTGCATAAAGTCTCAAGATCCTGAGTACCCAGACCTGAAATGACATGCTTAACGTTTCCTTTGTACAGACATTTGGCATGTTCCAATTGGTCCATCCCCTTCACGGTAATGGTGATGTTGATCACTCTTCTGTCCTTCAGGTCTGACTGCCGCTCAACGAGTCCCTCTTTAATCAATGCATCTACCAGACTGGTCATGTAGGGTTTAGAGATATAGAGGCGGGTTCCAAGAGCAGACATGGATAGCGACCCTTCTTTCATCAGCATACCGAGCAAGCGGTATTGGGCCGCCTGAACTCCGGTAATGCCGCAGTCCTGTTTAAAGAGCTGTTTGTGATAAAAGAACAAAAGTGCCAGGAGATAGCCGGCAGTCTTGTCCAGAGTTGTATCATCCATATGTGCAGTCTACCCTCTCATATTGATACTATGAGTTAATAATTCTTTCAGTGAACTATTTTTGAAGTGAACTAGATTAAACTCATGAATACTCTTCCTTGAACGATGTGAAAACCCAAGACGATTGTTGAATTGAAGAAAGATGGGCAATTACCGTTGATATGCACCTGTACACAATTACATCTGATGAACCAATTAGGTAATAGATTGGAGATAAGAGGACGATAACTAGACAAAGGGATTAAACGCGGTTGTTACGATGCCTATTAATCTCATTATTGTTACTTTGAATCTTCAAAAAGAGTTCCACTATGAGAGGTAGGAGTATCTGCTTCCTCTAAACGGTATATTTCAAGGGAACCACGAGCTGATTCAGCCATACTTATGTATAGTACAATGACTGTTCTTTATTTACGCAGACGTAAAGGTGGTTCTCCTTGGAGTATCTTACGAGAAAGACCGTACGGTTCGATGGGACACTGGATATCATCCCGATTTGGGGATCCTTCTGTGACATATTAATCGCATGGGCTGCCATGTTACGAATGCTAAAAAAGAATCTGTGATCGTGTTATGGAAGGAAAGAAATTATACGTCGGGAACCTCACGTATTCAGTCAGTGAGAACCAGCTCAGAGAATTATTTGCAGAGTATGGCTCTGTTGAGAGTGTCAAAGTCATCGAACAGAAAGGATTTGCCTTTGTGGAGATGAGCAGCTCAGAAGAGGCACAAGCAGCTTTAGATGCCCTGAACCAGAGTGTCTTTGAAGGGCGAACGATGCATATCGATGAAGCCAGACCAATGCAGCCCCGCCGTGACTTTGGTGGAAGCAGCGGCGGCAGCGGAGGGTATGGTGGCCGAAGTGGCGGTAGCGGAGGCTACAGCGGCGGCAGTAGTGGAGGGTATGGTGGCTCCGGACGTTCCGGCGGCAGCGGAGGTCGGAGTGGTGGTAGCGGAGGCTACAGCGGCGGCAGCAGCGGTGGCAACCGGAAGAGATACTAACCCTTCTTTTTTTTCAGTATACACAGGCCCGGTTCTGGCAGATTCCTCTATCCTTACTATAGTATGCGATTTTTTTACACCCCCTATACGAAAAATATAATCGATCCTGCCCATTTGGTATTAATCAGCAAACAGAAGGGTCCTAATTCCACACCAGGTGGATCGAAAGCAAAGATAAAATCAGCACTCATAAAATGAAGATAGATGATTCCTCGGAATCTGTCCAGTATTCACAGATTTGGGGTACAATTCTGCCTATTTTAAAACATGCAGCCTTTCTCGTACCACTCGTTATGATTTCCACCCTTCATATACCCTATATTTATCTTCAGCGTTAATTGATACACAGAACTATGACTATCTATACAGTCTGCCAGACCAATGTTGTCAGTGTGTCTCCGCACACCACTATTTCCTTTGTGGCAAATTTAATGAAAGAAAAAAATATCGGGTGTGTTATCATCACTGAAGATCACAAACCGGTTGGGATCGTAACTGACCGTGATCTGGCTCTGCGGGCTAATATCAGTAATGAAGAGAAGGAATCTGCACCAATATCCTCTATTATGACGACTGATGTCCAGACTATTCGAAAGGATACCGGGATTTTCCAGGCAGTTCAGGTCATGAAGACATCACGGGTCAGACGATTACCAGTTGTTGATATGGGTGGCAGACTGGTCGGCCTCATCACGGTAGATGATATTCTCCGCCTCCTGGCACGTGAACTCGGTGAGATAGCCAGAGTCATCGGGAATGAAAGTCCAAATATCTGAACCAATCAGGTATAGATATTTTTTTTTGAAGAACCTGATAGTAATTTTTCCTGATTCTTATCCTGAAGATCTGATAGATGTTCACTAGTAACGATAAATCGGGAGTTTGATGCCTCACCAAGTGAATCTGTCCCACTCAAACTCCCCCATATACTTGCCTTCTATATCTGTTCAGTCCTCGGGTGCGGTATTCCGATTTATTTTATGGGCGATACTCTATTCCCTGGTAATCATTACAATATGGCCCTTATATCAGAAATTTTAAAGTAAAAAATTGGGTTTAAAATTGAGATCCAGATGAAGAATTATTTGGCTTGTTCTTCAGCCAGTACCGGTCTGATGTGATCCTGCATAAGTGGAGGGATGGATTCATAATACTCGGCAACCGCTTCGGGGCCTTCCATAACGAGGGCATAATGTACCTGGCCCCACCCGGGATATACCAAAGTGCCGATGACTGCTGCATCTTCCCCTCCCCTGACATAAACCTGTCTGAAAAAAGAATGATCAGATTTTTCTTCGATAACCGGATCTTTAGTCATACAAATTCGAAACCCCAGTTGACTCATATAACGGCTCTGATATTTTCGTATCTGATCAATCGTCATTTTATTCTGATTATACTCAAGAGTATACGTGAGCCGGGTGTTATTATCAGGGGAATATGCGGTTATAAGAGCGCTATCCGGGTTGGGAGTTACATTTTTCTCAGACATCAAGTTCCATCCCGGCGGTATTTCAATCTGAACCCAGGGCCTGACCTCAACCTGTTGCCAGGAGTCAGATGCCATAACGGGCCCTACGCAGATGAGTACTATAAGTATGCGTATTGCGATTCTTCGTGATTGTAACCGGACAGGAACAGATGCCATGCACAACGTGAGAGAAGGATCCATACCTAATCATTCTCATCGTGTGATGATACCCCTTCTGTCTGAAGGAAAAAATTATACGGCATTCTCCTGTTTGTGATTACTGCATTTATAAATCTTT
>JAZDKH010000181.1:0-7322 GCA_043803325.1 Methanobacteriota archaeon
TTTTTGGTATCAAAAACCATTATCGCCAGAGGAGATGATATTTTACCGGATATGTCCGCGTGACTTGGATTTTTCACCGGACTGGTACGAATATTTTGAATATCATGTCAGGAATTGATGATGGAAGGAGCCGGGGCGCTATCAAATCCGGTGTATGTGTTGATGTGGTGCAGAAACAGGATCAGCGAACCGGGAAGAAGACTCGTGGGGTGGTGAGTGAGATTCTGACAAATTCGACGTTTCACCCACATGGGATCAAGGTAAGACTAAAGGATGGGAAGGTTGGTAGGGTATGTGGGATAGTGGTTGATGAATGTGAGTGATGGCCTCGATCCTGTCCGTTTTAAACTTTTTATTGGGAGTATTCATCTTCTATCTCATAGTGAATGCTTCTTCCCTTCATCTTGAAGGGGATTCCTGGTTTGCGCGCTATGCGGCTCTTGTTTGATTCTGTATGAATTCAATCAAATCTGCCTTTATTACTCTCTTTCTTTCTTACTTTTATTCGAGTCGCGTGAAACCTGATATGGTGAAACCAGTAAGATAATTACGGAATATCTGATGCAGGAGGAATGGCTGGTACGATCTGCCTAAGAAAAATTCTGATGCTTCTCATGAGCATAGGCTTGCTAGTTATTGCAGGACATGCAGAAGATGTCAGAATTGGTGAAAAAGAATCGGTAAAACCCGGATCTGAATTTGGAAATTTTGATTCAGATTATGATTCTGTTGAGATAGGGGATACAATCCATCTTGTAGGAAATATTGACCGTTCACTGATTCATGGAAGTCTGTCTGATACGGTTATTCTGATCTCTGCTCCAGATGGAAGTTTTACTGATACTTTTGTTCTCTCATCTCCTGATAAAAATGGAGCATTTGAATATTATCTCCCCGCTGATGCTCTTGGAACCTGGGGGTTTGAAGCGCTGTATGGTGGCGTTAATAGCCCTAAAGTTGAGGTCAATGCAGTCCCCTCAGTTGAATCCGGAAAAACCATCCTAACTCTCTCGGGAAGGCCCGTATATCTCCGTATTGGGGATGAAATATCTTTTAAGGGTCGACTGACCGATTCTGTTGGAAAAGGAATTTCATTTACTAATATCTCGTATGAGATTGCATCTTTTCCTCTGAAATGCGATGAAACCTGTATGTCGCTCACTCCAGTGGTGTGGGTACCTGCAGGTTTAGTAAAAACCGATCAGGTGGGTGAATATCTGTTTTCCTTTCCAGTCAATGAGGAAGGTGATATTCATGTAAGAGTAATTTTTAAAGGAGATGATTACTATACCCGGTCAGAGAGCAGGGCAATACGAGTCTCGGTAACAGACTCATAAAACCGAATTCCTGGTTAATTATTGGATTGTGTAAATACCAAGGATGGGATTCAAACCCATAGGTCTGATTATCCTTTTTAATTCTTTGAATATCTGTTTGAAGAGATAGCCGGTTCAAATATGAAGGGCAAATGTTTTGGAGGTGATCAAATTAGAACAAAATAGAATCACAATATGGATTAATATTTTTGATATTTGTTATTTATCAGAAATACAAATCAATCACTCCGTGGTTCACAGATGAACCGAAGAAATATTGATTAGTTCAATTTTGATATCCGGTTAACACAGCCAATAAATATTATACTAGAAAAAAAAGGACACCAAGATTATCACATACCTCCATGAAGGTATTGATTAATCGCTTCAAGTTTTACGAAACTGTTGGTGCTGTTATCTGCTCGAAAGTTGCATTGACTGCATCTGGTGTAATATTTACTGAGGGCGTTGTAATTGGCTCGATAGTTGCATTGACTGCTTCTGGAGTAATATCAACTGTTGGTGCGTTGATTGGTTCAAAAGTCGTATTAACTGCTTCTGGTGTAATCTCAACCGTTGGTGCGTTGATTGGTTCAAATGTAGCAGCAACTTTTTCAAGGGTTATGTCAACTACCGGTGGTGTAATAGTTGCGAAAGTAACTTGTAAATCTTCTGCTTTTGGAGAATCAGATGCTGCCGTAGTGTTATTCGCCGCTGCTACTACCTGGAATGCCATGAGGCATAAAGATAATACTAATAGAAGTCGAAGAATGTTTTTCATACTTCTAGTATGTAAAAACTACCATATCTTAATTGTGCTTTTTAAATAGATAAGAAGGTTCAGAAATGGTATTTCCCAGAACTCAGCATATTCGCTTCGTATAATATCCTGATAAAATCGGCATTAGTTTTGTGAAAAAAAAGGATTTTGTATTTATTTAACCAGAAGACGCAGAAAATTAGTTTATCCGGGTTCTAATTTTTTATAAAAATTTCTGGTTCTTTCTCAAAAGCATCTTTGCATCCCTTGTTACAGAAGTAGTATATTCTGCCATTATGGGTTGCTGTATACTTTGCTGTATCTACATCCACATCCATGCCACAAACCGGGTCTTTCTCTGAATTCTTAATTTTCTGTGGGTTAACGATACCCATTCGGATAGGCGGAGTGTACCTGCGAAGGAGAAGTGATAAAGAGATGACGGTCACCGATGAAAGGGCCATAGCAAAAGCCCCGTATTCTGGTCTGAAAGCAATCGACGGGTACAGAACACCTGCTGCAAGAGGGATAAGTACGATATTATATGCAAACGCCCAGAAGAGGTTGAGCCGTATTCGGCCCATAACCTTTCTGGCGAGTTGAATGGCAGCAACAGCATCGGTGATCTCATCTCTGACCAGGACGATGTCAGCACTCTCTATCGCAATATCTGTCCCGGACCCGATCGCAATTCCAGTGTCAGCCTTGGCGAGGGCGGGAGCATCATTAATTCCATCTCCAACAAATGCAACGACCTCTCCGTTCTTTTGGAGGCGGGAGACTTCATGCTCTTTCTCATCTGGGAGAACTCCTGCTATGACATGGTCAATACCAACCATTCTCCCTACAGCCTCAGCGGTCCGCTGGTTATCACCGGTCACCATAGAAGCAGATATTCCCATCTTTTTGAGCTCAATAACTGCTACACCGGCGGATTGTTTTATGGTATCTGCGAGTGCGATAAGCCCGAGAAATTGATTGTCGCGGGCGACAAGAACGGTAGTTTTCCCCTCAGCTTGCCTGCGGGATATCTGTTCCTCTTCGGCTGCTCCGATTCCAACTCCAGATGTTTCGATAAAATTTCTGTTTCCTACCCGGATTATCCCCCCTGCTATCTTCCCTAAAAGACCCTGACCTGGTAGATACATGAAATCATCAACCTCAGCAGGTTCGATTCCTTCGATTCTTGCATACGTAACAATAGCCTCTCCGAGAGGATGGGTTGAGAGGTGTTCCAGGCTTGCCGCAAATGAAAGGATAAGTGGCTTTGATCCAGTGAAGATCTCAATATCTGTTACTTCTGGTCTGCCATGAGTGAGAGTGCCAGTCTTATCAAAGAGCATCGTTGTCAGCTGGTCAGATGTTTCTAAACTGGTTCCGTTTCTGATGAGGATGCCGAGCTCTGCTCCCCGTCCGACTCCGACGGTAATTGCAGTCGGGGTAGCAAGCCCGAGAGCACATGGGCAGGCGACTACTAGCACTGCAATCAGGGTCTGAATAGCAAATTGTAGCCCCGCTCCGGCAACAAAGAACCAGAACGAGCTGGCTCCGAGTGCGATGATCAGGACAACCGGGATGAACCATGCAACTGCCGTATCAGCGATACGCTGGACCGGGGGTTTAGATCCCTGGGCATCCTCAACCAGTCGGATAATCCTGGCAAGCATCGTGTCAGCACCGACTCTTCTCGCCTCAAAGGTCAGGGTTCCCGTTGTGGCCAATGTTCCGGCAACAACCTCATCGCCAGGCAATTTCTCAACCGGTATAGGTTCACCGGTAACCATCGACTCATCTACAAAACTCGTTCCAGATAGAACGACTCCGTCTACGGGTAACCGGTCTCCCGGTCTGATGATTATCTTATCCCCAGCGACGACCTCTTCTATCGGCAATCTGATTTCTGTGCCTTCCCTGACAATTGATGCGGTCTCTGCCTGAAGTCTTACAAGTCCCTGAATGGCAGATGAAGTCCGTCCCTTCGCTCTGGCCTCAAGATATCTGCCTAACATGAGGAACGAGGTAAGCATGATTGCGGTCTCATAGAAGATATAACTCATATCAAGGATGATTCCAAACGTACCCATCACACTAGCCAGATACGCAATGGTTGTACCCATTGCGTACATCACATCCATATTCAGAGTCCGGTTTCTGAGTGAACCTGCTGCAGCGTGGAATATCGGCATTCCAAGCCAGAAGAAGGCAGGGGTAGCGATAAGGAACTGGACGTACATCAGAGAATGCATCAAATCTGCAGGTACTGCCATCATCAGCATGAGCACAGCTGATAGTGAAAAACCGATGATTACCCGTCTTCGTTTATCTGCAAGGTCAGCCTGTACTACTTCATCTCCTGAACTCAGCGTTCCTTCTTTGTCTGTTCCGAGGTACTGGTACCCTGCAGATACTATTGCATCCCGCATCTGTTGCAGGGTCGTAAGTGAGGGATTGTAGGTGATATATGCCCTTTCAGTGCCGAGGTTAACTGAGACTGCTATCACTCCACTCAGATCCCTGAGCGCATTTTCGATAGTCTGGACGCAGATAGCGCAGGTCATCCCCCCGATTCGTATGGTGACCTGTTCATTCACTACTCCATACCCGCTTTTTTCTACGATATTAGCAAGATGGGTAAGATCAGCCACGGTAGGATCATATTCGACGACTGCTTTCCCGGTCCCAAAGTTTACCTGAACTTCTTTAATCCCATCAGCGTTTGCAAGCCCTTTCTCCAGAGTTATCGCACAACTGGCACAGTGCATCCCTGAAATGGAAAGTTCAACCTTTTTCTTTTCCTCTGACATTTTTTCACCGTGGGTTTCCTGAGCGTGGGTCTCCTTTCGGAAATTCTTATGTTCTATCTCCTCTCTGAATCCTGATAAATACCTCGGCCAGAATATTGGAACCCTCATAGATCTGCATACCAACTGCTGTTTTATCGTCCTGAAAATAATCAATATATTGCATGATCCTCTGCACTGCCCAGATGGCCCCCTGTTGGCGTGACCCTGATGCAACCTTGGAAAAGATTAAAAAACTGGTCATAAAAGCGGTTGAATATGATGCCTCCTGTATAGCATTCCCTGAACAAATTGTCACCGGTTGGGATCCGGTTGATGATGTCTTTGGGGTTCAGGATGAAGACGGGCAGATCATCTCGACCTTTAGGGATTATGCCAGGGATTTCAGCATTGGGATTCTTGGGTCGTACCGGGAACAGCATCTTCCGCGACCTAGGAATACTTCAGTTGCCATCGGGCAGGATGGGGAGATCCTTGCCAGGTACTCAAAAATACACCTCTTTTCACCAGGAGGAGAAGATTCATACTATGATAAGGGGGATAAGCCAGCTGTCTTCTCTCTTGATGGCTGTACATGTGGTATTGCACTATGTTATGATCTCAGATTTGCCGACCTGTTTAGGATGTACCGGGATGCCGGGGTTCATCTGATGTTTGTACCTAGTGCCTGGCCTGCATCACGGAAGCATTATTTTGAACTCTTTATTTCTGCACGTGCGGCAGAGTTTCAGATGTATGTCGCTGGTATTAACACGGTAGGGGTGACTCCGGTAGATCAGTACCCCGGAGATTCAATGGTGGCCGGGCCAGACGGACTGGTGATCAGCAAGGGCTGTGGGGGGGAGGAACTTCTGTTCACAGAGATTAATACCGAATTTGTGGATGATGTGCGAAGAAATTTCCCGGTCCATCAGGATAGGAGGAATGCAGTATACCTGGGTGCAGATTCAATCCGATAAAACCTGATGCTACAGAGTGATCTAACTCATTTTCATAAAAAATCCGGGCATAGAAAAAAAGGGTTATCCTGATAGTTGCTGGGTCTGATTCACCGTTTTATTGCCTGTTACTGCGGTGTAAGCAACCTTAGGTTCAGCATAGAGCACGTTTGTCACATTCCGGTAATATGTGATCCCCTGCTCCGGTGTCATAGTATCCTGAAGGTTTATAAGCTGGAGGCCTGGTGCTCCATAGATTGTGAAGTCGGTTACGAGTGTAGCATTGATCGCGGCATTCGTAGTATTGGCATATACCTGGAGAGTTGCCGGTGATGGAAATGTAGTTGCATTATACTGTACATAAATATCTCCTGCCGAATTATTCCCTGTCGGAGGAGGTGGTATGGTCCCACTTCCCTGATTTGGGGTATTTGCAATTGAATATATAGCATTGACATCGACAAACCTGACTGTCGGAATGCTCAAATAGTATGCTTTTCCCTGATCCACATTCATTCCCGGGGGTAATTGGATATGTTCAAGACCGGGACTTCCAAAAAAGTTTTTTATTCGTACTGCACCAATGGCTGCATTCGCCTGCATTGAGGTCACTTCAAGTGCACCTGCTGTAGGAAATGCTGCAGGATTAAACTGAACCAGAAGCTCACCTTCAACATAAGAGCCTTGAGTCATATTCGTCTGAGTAAGATTTGCAGATTGGTTTGATTCGTTGTTTACCAGCATAGGTGTTGTTGTTTGTGCTATCACGATAACTGCTAGAAACATTCCTGCAATAAGGATGAGCACGATTGAATACAGTTTCATATCTAGTGAGGGTATTGGTATGATGTCATAATCAACCTTGTGCTCAAATGAATTTTGTCTTCATTTTTATATCTCTGGTATACCTGGCAGAGGGTCCCGCTTTCTTTATGGGAGGATCAGAACTGATTCATTCATAAGATGCTAATCTATCGGTTATGAGCGGAGTTACATCGTACCGCTTCTCACAACGTATGACTATTGCGCCTCGATCCTTTCTGGGCGAACTATTCCGGGTGTCCACGCAGCCCGGTGTTATCTCCTTTGCCGGAGGTCTTCCTGATGCATCACTCTTTGATCTGGATGGTATTAGAGATGCAACGATGGCAGTGCTCAATGATGAAGGACAATGCGCTCTTCAGTATACCACAACTGATGGGTATCTTCCCCTGCGGAAGTACATCGCTGATCGTTACTTCTCACGTCTTGGTCTCCGGGCGCGTCCTGAAGAGATACAGATTGTAAACGGATCTCAGCAGTGCCTCGATCTCATTGCGAAGATTCTGGTGGATCCCGGGGATCACCTTCTTCTTGAGCGTCCCGGATATCTCGGAGCCATTGAAGCCTTCTCTTTTTATGAACCAGTTCTCGATTCGGTTCCCCCTATGCGGAAAGATGCACCGGGGCCTGATGCTGAGGTATTGAAAAATCTTGTTTCTAAAAAAAATCCTGCATTCTTTTATGG
>JAZDKH010000182.1:0-4035 GCA_043803325.1 Methanobacteriota archaeon
CGAAAATTTCAATGATGAAATGGATGATTCACAGGACCCATGGAATCCCGGCATTGAATACGAAGAATGGAACCTCAACACCGATGATGATGATGACACACTAAATTAATTGCCTTTAAATCACTCCACATTTCTTTTTTAATAGTAAACCGGGCTCTGTTGAAACCCTCTAAAAAAGAGGGGGTCACCCTCCAAACATCTAATGAGAAGAAACGAATCACTGGAAAATAGGATTTCAACAGAGCCGTAAACCGTAAATTTCTGTTCAGGTATGCCGGAGGTACCCGGTTTTTCCTTATATCCGGGGAATCGCAACCCTGCTGTCAGGCCTGTTTTTTTGCTCTGGAGAAATCATTTAAGCAAGCTCTGACGCTCCCGGGGGTTTTTCCTCCGCCGCTTATGACACCCCCGATTGCGATGGTGACGTATTACCGGTAACCTCATTCGTCCTATCGCAATGTGCTTTATGTCCCCCGACGGGGGATTGGTGGCACCAGAGGGGGGCGTTAAATTTTAAGACAATGGGTTTTCTCCAGAGCAGGTTTTTCAACCGGTATGAAGGCAGAAAAACGTTAAATGGTTTACCGGGGACGCTACGGGCAGAGGGAAAATGCGCTGAAGGGAGATGGATACGGTGGGGATTATTACCATCTCCCCCCGAGTTTACGTATGCCGGTGCCGGGTATCGGATCCTCCCCGGGTTCATGCTCCGGTTGTCCTGATACGCCGTATCCTGCACTGACCCGCCAGATCCCTGTCAGCAACTCACGGTCATGTCCTGTCCCGCCCGGGTTAGAGATGCTGAACCGGAACAAAATTATTCCCAATGTTCAGGATGAGGGTCCGGGGCATCTCGATACCCAGCGCCTCTTTTAAGACCTCCTCTACCGTTTCCACCGGCACAAACACCAGTTCGGCCCGGACATCCTCAGGCACGTCCTGTAAATCCCGCTCGTTCTCTTTTGGCAGGATCACTTTTTTTATCCCGGCACGGTGTGCGGCAAGAATCTTCTCCTTGATCCCCCCGACCGGCATGACCGCTCCGCTGAGCGTTATCTCGCCGGTCATCGCAAGCGCAGGATCAACGGTCTTTCCCGTGATCAGGGACGTTAAAGCCGTAAAGAGCGTAACTCCCGCAGACGGGCCGTCTTTTGGGGTTGCTCCTGAGGGAACGTGCACGTGGATGTCGCTGGTCATGAAATTGAACCCGTTCTGGGTGTTCGCTAACCGTGACCGGATAAGGCTTAACGAGATCGTTGCTGACTCCTTCATCACGTCCCCGAGCTGGCCGGTGAGGGTGAGCTTACCGGTCCCGGGCATGAATGTGCCTTCGATAAAGAGGATCTCCCCGCCGACCGGGGTCCATGCAAGACCGGTAACCACACCGGGAACCGGTTCTTTCCTCACCACTTCCTGGCGGATCTGCTCCTTTCCCAATACCAAGTCCAGCTTCTCCGTGGTTATGACAAACGGCAGCTCAGCGGTGCCGGAGACGATCTTTTCAGATACATGCCGGGCCGCTTTTGCCAGCTGTTTTCCCAGCCACCGTACGCCCGCTTCACGGGTGTATTTCTCGATGATCACCTTTAACGCCTCATCCTCAAACCGGAGTTTGTCGTTGTCAAGACCGTGCGCTTTTAAGGTTTCAGGAATCAGGTGGTCTTTTGCGATAGCAAACTTCTCGCTTTTTGTATAGCCTGAGATCTCGATAAGTTCCATCCGGTCGAGAAGCGGGGCCGGGATTGTTGCAAGGGAGTTCGCGGTCGCGATGAACAATACATCGGAGAGGTCGTACGGGACTTCGAGGTAGTGATCCGAGAAGGTGTTGTTCTGTTCCGGATCAAGAACTTCCAGGAGAGCGCTTGCCGGGTCTCCTGAGTAGGAGAGGGACATTTTGTCGATCTCATCGAGGATGAAGACCGGGTTTTTTGTGCCGGCTTTGAGTATGCCCTGGATGATCCTGCCCGGCAGGGCCCCGACATACGTTCGCCGGTGTCCCCGGATCTCGGCTTCGTCCCGGACACCCCCCAGGCTGATCCTGACGTACTTTCGCCCGAGCGCTTCGGCGATGCTCTTGCCCAGGCTCGTCTTTCCAGTACCGGGGGGGCCGGTAAAGAGCAGGATTGAGCCCTGTTTCTCCTTTTTGAGTTTCATCACCGCGAGGTGCTGGACGATCCGTTCCTTGACTTTCTCGAGGCCGTTGTGGTGACTCTCGAGTACGCGGCGGGCCTCGTTGATATCGATGCTCTTCTTCTCTTCGGTAACCCACGGGAGGTCGAGCAGGAGATCGAGGTAGTTCCGGATCACGGAACTTTCATGGTTCTGGCTGCCACCGGTCTCGAGTTTCTTTAATTCCGCGAAGGCTTTTTTGCGCACATCGTCCGGCAGGTTTGCGTTTTCAATGCGTTCGCGGTACCCGCCTTCACCAGCAGTGCCATCGGTTTCGCCCAGTTCTTCCTGGATTACCTTCAGCTGCTCCCGCAGCATTGCTTCCCGGTTCGATTTGCTCACCCGGTCAGTGACTTTCTTTGCCATCTCGATCCGGATGTTGATTCCTTCCCGCGTCCTGATAAGGAGATCTAAAAAGGAGATGTAGCGTTGCCGGACCGAGACAATCTCTAAGAGTTCCTGCTTCTCTGCAAGGTGGACCGGCAGAAAGGGCATGACAAAACCCATGATCTGGTCGATGGATTCCATCCGGTCGATCGGCTGGGTGAACTGTTCAGAGCCGGAGAAGCGGCTGCTGATCTCGTGGATGGTGAGCTTGATATCCATTAAGATCCGCTCCTGTAAGTCTGCTTCGAGATCCTGCACATCTGAAACCGGCTCATACGATGCAGAGAACCGCCCCTCTTTTTCCGTGAGGGAGACCACTTTTACCCGCTGCACCACCTCGGCACAGATCAGGTAGCCGTCTTCGGCCGGCTGCACATGCGAGATCCGGAACAGGTTGCCGATCCTGTACAGCGATTCGGCGGTCAGCTCCGAGAGCCGGGTACCGCTTTTCAGCGTGAGACCAATGGCATGTGCTCCTTTGGTATCCTTCATTGCGTCAAGCAGGAGTACACCTGTTGCCTGGTCAACCGGGAATTTTGTCCGGCTGTCCGGGAAGACAACGATCTCATAGAGCGGTATCACCAGTTTTTCCTGCATCTGATCATTTTTTTCGGTTTGCATGGGTTCCTCATTCATTTAGTTCGAATTTACCTAACTAAAGTCCGGAATAAAAAAAATTACCTGACTTTCCCCAGGATCTCAATTAAGAGTTCCAG
The DNA here is from genome assembly GCA_043803325.1 of Methanobacteriota archaeon. GTDB lineage: Archaea > Halobacteriota > Methanomicrobia > Methanomicrobiales > Methanospirillaceae > Methanospirillum. The sequence goes on from JAZDKH010000182.1 coordinate 3,273, forward strand.
TTCGTGTTCATCCAGTGAATGTATCATTCGTTCAATCACCCGGTACAGGGCAGCGTGTTCTGCCTGTGCAATTTTTTTTCCTTTCTCGGTTAAGCGGATGTACAGGATCCTGCCATCTTCGGGACAAGGTTCCCGGTACACGCATTCCATTTTCACAAACCTGTTGACCATCCCGGTGATCGTGGGTTTTGAGTTCCGGGTGATTTCAGCCAGCCTGCTGAACGTCACATCTCCCTGTTCATCGATGACTTTGAGATACGCGATCTGTTTGACCGTTATATCCGTAAGCCCGCATTCGGAGAAGATAGAGCATGAGCATTCGTTTTTCATCCGGAGCAGGTGTTCAAACACTTCCACCAGATGCACATCTCTTGCCATCATACTCCGCTCCTTCGTTAGTTAGGTTTTACCTAATAATAAAGATGATGATCGGGTATAGATAAGAAAATGTTTCTGATATTCTATTTGTCCACGGTCTGTATGGTGCCCGGTTCCACCGAAGACGAATGGAGGATGGGAGAGATGAGAAAATGGAACCGGTGAATCGAGTTTGCGAAAATTACAGGGATGAAATGGACGATGCGGAAGACCCGTGGGATCCCGGCATTGTTTGCGATGAATGGGAAATCAATACCGAAGATAATGATACACTGACATAATTTCTCTCATCACTCCATGGTTCTTTTTTTATCGTGAACCGGAACATTCGTTCATGTGTCCCAGCGTTGACGGATTTTTTTTAAAGAAATTAAAAGTAAATGTT
>JAZDKH010000183.1:0-4774 GCA_043803325.1 Methanobacteriota archaeon
TACCGGAAATGCATCTGTGCCCGATTACCGGGTAGACTCTATCGAGGGGATTGATACTGCCCTCAGGGTTGCCCCGGGTGCGACACTCCAGCCGACGGTGAGGATTACGAACACTGGTGCAGACGACACGACCGGTCAGCCGGTTGAGGTGCATGCATACCTCGGGAGTGAGGAGTTAATCCCGGTACAGGCAACGGTAGAACCGATGAAAGGCGGGGTGACCCTGACATCCGGGCTGTCATATCTTATTCCTGATACCATTCCTCTCCGGAGTTTTCCGTTTTATCTGATCATCGACCCCCGGGGGGAGCATGGGGCTCCGGATGCAGCCACCAATCTCAAACGAACCGGCGGGCAGATGAGTGTCCGTGTTGTGGAACCTGACCTCGGATGTGGGTGCAAATGAGTTTCATCTCGCTGGTTTGAGGATAATATAGAAATAATCCACAGAACAACAGAATAAGGTCAGCTTGGTGTGGATGTTTATCCACCCGGTTATTCTTCTTGTGCGGGGATAGCCAAGTGGTCAAAGGCGAACGCCTCAAGAGCGTTTCTCGCAGGAGTTCAGGGGTTCGACTCCCTTTCCCCGCATAGATCAACCTCCCTCCGGTCGGGTCCCTTGTTATGTAATTCGTTTGTCAGGATCTCGATCGGGAGATGATTCTTGTATATACCCTCTTTTCCCTGATGACTGATCCCTGCTTAATAGCCGGATTTTAACACAGAATTTCTCTCCTTTCAGTGATCTCCCTTGATGAATCATAAATTGACCCTGGTTTCGTTCCTATCTCTTCCTCACTGAAACCGACGAAGAGCCGAACCTATGTAAAAAAAGTCGTGGATACCGGGGTATCCAGACTACCATATATGAAAATGCGAAGCATTTTCATGACAAGGGTCGGTCAGGAACAGAATGAGTCTCCATTGGATGAGACAAGATCAGCACAGGGATAATCGGTTACCCCACTGACATCCTCCTGATATGTTTTTCCCCACTTATACAAAGCACAGAGAACAGGGAATACGGATCTCCCGATATCGGTAAGCCGATAATCAACCCGTGGTGGAATCTCGTGGTACATGGTCCGCTCAATGATCTTATCCGACTCCAGCTCCCGAAGTTGCTTGGTAAGCATCATCTGGGTAATTCGAGGGATACTCCGCTGTATATGAGTAAAGCGCTGTGGGCCGTCTTTAAGGTGCCAAAGGATCAAAGGTTTCCATTTTCCTCCAATGATCAAGAGAGAAACACGAATAGGACATGTGGTAGATTGAAGAGAATCATCCATATTATCATTAGTATGATGAGTAATAGTATATATGAAAATGCATACTGCTCACTATTTCATACCAACACACGTATGGTAGAAAGAATGAGCACCAAACAGCAGAAGAGAGAATATCCGGTTACGATAGATTATGATGCCTGCATAGGATGTGGCATCTGCAGTAGTGTCTGTATCTTTTCCACCCTTACCCCGGATCCGGAAACCAGAAAGCCGGTGATATCTGATAACCATAGAGTGACGTGTAGTAAATGCGGTCATTGCGAAGTCTATTGCCCGGAATCAGCAGTGAGAGTCGTTCATTCAGAAAATTCCATTATTAAGACAGAACCCGGTTCCCAGATAATTACCACAGATCAAATCGCAAATTTAATTCATAGAAGACGATCCATCAGAAAATATCATCTCACATCAGTACCTCAGGAGATCATAGAGGAGATTCTGGATTATGTGCGATATGCTCCGACCGCATTGAATCTTCAAACAGTCAGATGGCACATCATTTATGATAAGGCCTGTATCCGGATGATTGCTCAACAGACCGTTGCCTGGATGAGAGAGATGGCACAACACCATAGACGTGAGATGACCGGAGCAGATCCCTACTTTCCCTTTCTGATATCCCGCTGGGATGAAGGAATTGATCTGATCAGTCATGATGCTCCGCACCTTCTCATCGCCTGTTCGGGTAACGATTCACCTAATGCTTCTATCGATGCGGTTATTGCAACCAGTTATCTGGATTTGATAGCTCCGGTTTTCGGGTTAGGTACTTGTTGGGCTGGTATTATTAACCGGGCTGCCAAATGCTCACCTGGTGTATTACATGCTATGGATATTCCTGAGGGGAATACCCCTCAAACCGTGATGATGCTCGGATATCCTCAATATACCCAACATCTGATCCCTCAAAGGGATGCAGTAAAAATTTCGTGGAAATGATGAAAAGAAACTCTATAGTTCACAAAATTCTTCGACCGATAGACCAGCATCAGTAATGAATTTGTGCAAGGTACCCCGTTTCATCGAATCATAAAGGGGGACTGACAGGGTGACATCCATGCCATGTTTCACCATGATCACATGGCTATCGGTCTGCCAATCGAAACCCATGTCGGGAAAAAGCTATCTGCAGTCAACCCTGATATGACGGGAAGCTTGGTCATCTAAACAATGATCTCCAAGACCCGGGCACTCTGAGTCTGCTGCGCCCGTTTATTGAGAACGGCAAGGCATCCCTGAATGGCATCCCTGATATTGATGATGGCTTCCTCTACGGTCCCACCCTCGGAGTGACAGCCCGGAAGAGCAGGGCAACTGACAATAAAACCGCCATCTTCGGTGTCTTCTTCGAGGACGACTTTCAGGTTCATTAGATAATAGTGAGAGGTTGAGACTTAATAGGTTCCAGATAGGAGAGACCTGGCGGTCAGTTTATGAGATTACCCCTCTTTCCATGCTCATCTTACGGTACCGTTCAGGAACACCTTAAGCAACAACGAGGCGGTTTCACCAATCATCAATACGATGCCGGATAGTGAATAACTGACTCAATATTTCGATAAATTAGTCATCATGCAGAATCAAACCAAAAATGATATTCCTTTAGGGATTGAATAGAGAGATATGGTCCGCTCCCTGATAATTGGATTCATATGTTCAATTCTGTTATTTTCCATGGTATCTGTATCCTTTGCTGACGAGATTCCTACTGCAACTGCATATCTGCAGGGTGGGGCGAGTTCTATCACTGATGGAACGGACCAGATGGTGGAAATTACCATTAAGGATATTATTCCCTATGCTCACATCACAAACGGGGATAAAAATACCCTTGTTCCTTTGAGTATTATATCGAATCATACCCCCAATCTGAATGCAGCAATTGTATTTTCTGATGATTCTAATGAATCATTCTCATTTATTACGATATCCAATATGTCACTATCCAATGATGATAAAGATCTCATCCTTCAGGTAACACCCCTCAAATATTACGAGGGAGAAGCGCTTCAACCCTTTTTTAGTCAGAACCAAAAAATGTCTCCAGAAACAGGAGAAAAATCAACTATTACCCGGATATATATTGAGTCTCCGCTAAAACCCCTGACAAATAATGATCATTGCGAATGTATTGTCTGGATCATAGTGTGTTGGGATCCTGTTGCCGAAAAATGGTATGATGCTGAGACTGGCGCATACGCTGATTGGTAACAAAAATACTCAGTATATACTCAGAAGAGGATTATGCTGCGGAAACTTAGGCACTCACAGCCCCCTCTCGCCAAGGATTCAGACCCATTATTGCCTCACTGAGATCCGCATTTCCGCGGCATCGCCATAAATACCCCATAGAGGAGCCGGATTTGAAATCTGGCCAACATCTGTAGAGTGGAAGCATCCGTAGCATCACCCGGTTTTCCCATCGTGTAAAGGGTCATACCAATACCCATGGGGAGTGGCCGCTCCACTCCGGGATCTCAGGCAGAACGAGTTCACGATCTCCCTGCAGCAGGTAACCAGGCTCCTGGAGAAGTATCCCGCGATCTCTTTCATGGACCGATCGTAACAACCGGCAAGGATGGGGCACGGAGCCCAGCGACGGAGCAAGGTCTTCACCTGATACCCGTACTTCTCCGAAATCCGGGCGAAGGATGGCTCTGTCTGGCTGGAGGGGTCCGGAGAGGACGGCGACGGGCCGTGGAAAGTGAGCGGATCGTTCCCACGCATACCGCTGATCTGCGAATATGAGATCTCCTGCAATAGAGGACCTGGGTAAAACTGTGCTTGGCATACAAGAGGAAGTACAGGAGGTATCGGGAGAAGAGCCCGGATATGCAGGCGGGAAAACCACCGAAGTTCCGCGGCCCCCCGTTTCTCGAGATCCAGGAAATTTTTACGAAAACCTGATTAAGATATTACCTAAATGTACCAAAAAAATCTGATGTCACGAATAATTATTCCAATCGGAATGATCATCTATATTCATAAGAGGGAAACCAATGGATAATCAAGAGTTTTATTCATCACTAATCAAAACAATTAACCCAAATAATATTCTATCTTTTGGATCAAATTCAAACCCAATAGAATTAACTAATCTCAATGTTCTGATTGGACCGAATGGCTCTGGAAAATCAAATTTAATTGAAGTTATTAATCTCTTACGATCATCACCGACTGATCTCAGGGATATAATCCGGAAAGGTGGGGGGACTGCTGAATGGATATGGAAAGGAGATTCTGATGCTATTGCATCTATTGATGTGATAATTGACAATCCTAAGGGAAAACAATCATTACGGCATGTTATTTCGTTTCGGCAGGAAAGCCAGGCATTTGTTCTTGAAGACGAAAGGATTGAAAACGCAGAACCATACCGGGGTGAAATTCGGCCCTTTTTTTATTATCTCTATAATCATGGATCTCCAGTCATAGGAAAATTGAACGATGAAGGAGAACGAAACCTGGCAAAGGAGACAATTACC
>JAZDKH010000184.1:0-3692 GCA_043803325.1 Methanobacteriota archaeon
GTCCAGATTATGATGTCATTTCTCCCCTGAATAATGTCCGTGTTTGGAGGTTATCCCCATTTTTGCCAGGTTACTGTTTCTGATTATAGGAGATGACTGGTTTTTGGAATCTCTATTTGATTTGTGAAGGTTTCGGTATATCCATCCGGATAGAGGATGGTAGTTGTCTGGGGAGAGTAATCCGGGTGTACCAGGGGGGCAAACCAGTATTTCTTCAGGACTTTCTCTGCCATGGTAAAGGATATGGCTGGTGTCTCCATCCGTATTTTCCCGTCTTTCTCTGATAGGGTGGCAAATGAACTGACCATAAACCTCACTGATCCGTTCGTCACCGATTCAATTGTTACCGGGTGATGAAAATTACTTTCGAGTGCTTTCTTGAGTTCTGCATTTGGATCAGCAACCTTCAGATAGACTGCGAACTGTTCAGGCAGTGTAAGGGTATAATTGAATATTATCCTCGCATCCCCGCTCTGCATAACTTCTACAGAGAGAGAATCAGCAGTGAAAGCCTGAACCGGGAGTATTCCAATGAGTATGAGCAGGAAGATGATACTGATCGTCAATCCTGATGCATGAATGGGTGTTGTTCTCTCCATTTTCGACCTCTGGTGTATGGTAATGAAGGTACTGGATTATCGAAATTATGCTACGAATAGATAACTCCGGCATGATCTGTCTTTAACCGGTTTACCATCCAATCCGCTAGTATGAGTCTGCCGGATCGGCATGATCACCTGATTGATACATTCTATTCTGTGTTCTTTGAGACGAAATTCTTTCCTGATCTGAAATTGGTTATTATATGGCTGATTGGATCGGTTATGTGTATTTATTTGCCGATACTCAACACCAGTCCACTCCGGGTTGTTTTTGCATTGCCGATGGTCCTCTTTATCCCTGGGTACGTATTAATTGCTTCCCTCTTTCCGGGAATTGATGATATCGATCTGATCGAAAGGATTGCCCTTTCCTTTGGACTCTCTATCGCGGTTGTTCCGTTGACCGGGCTTGCTCTGAATTATACTCCCTGGGGTATCAGATTGGATCCTATCGTCATCTCCTTGTATCTTCTCACCGTTGGTCTGATTCTTATTGCCCAGTACCGGCGGGCTTTGCTCCCCGAAGGCCAACGATATGGATTCCCGGGTGAGGCTATGATACAAGGGGTTCGTGATGAGTTTTTTCCGCTCGAATGTTCACGAACTGACCGGATTCTTTCAATAGTTCTTCTCGTGGCAGTTATTGCTGCAATTGGGACGACGGTTTTTGTTATCGTGGTACCCAAAGAAGGAGAGAAGTTTACTGAGTTCTATATTCTTGGTGAGAAGAAGATGGCTGCTGATTACCCTGACCAGATGGATGTAGGGGAGAAATATCCTCTGTATATTGGGGTCGGGAATCATGAATACCGGAATGTCACCTATACCGTCGAGACCCAAATGTTAATGATGAATTTTGATGATAGAACAAATATATCAACCATCTCAAAGATGGTGCTCCTGGACCGGATACCCGTGGATCTGGGTCATAATCAGACGGTTATTACTCAGTATAATCTGACTGCTCCGACAACCGGGTACAACCGGGTCGAGTTTCTCTTATTTAATGAATCAGTACCAGGTGAGAATGTTTCAGGGATGGATAGAATTAATGCGAGTTATCGGGATGTCCACCTGTGGGTGAAGATTTCCGGTGAAAAATATAATTTTTCCATGATAGAATAGCATCCTCTCCTTATGAAGGTTTTTTGTGAATAATTCGGAATTACTGCATTCTAATTCTTCTCATCCCGATTTGAATTCATCCAATTAAGTAATCTTTATCCTCTTCTGCTACCAAATACCACTATCAGGTCTGGTATTGCCAGGGATGGGGAAAAATGAGAATACAATCTATTATACAGATAATTGCCCTCGTTGGGCTGCTGATATGGGGAATACAAATCGTCAGTGCAGTTGGGGAAACAACGGAATCATCGTTGAAATTCTCCGTACCTCCGCTAAATCCTGATTATGTCTCCTCTGTACAACTGCAGAAAACGGGGTCAGAAGAGTATGCAACCGGATTCGTACCGCCACCAGTTTCGTTTGATCACCTCGCCGGGAAGGAAATGCAGGATGTTGTGGCAATGGATACATATCCCGCGAAATATGACCTTCGAACAGAAAACAAACTAACTCCAATACGGAACCAGAATATTTGGGGGACCTGTTGGTCATTTGCGGCACTTGGATCACTCGAATCAAATTTGAAACCTGGGCAGACATTTGACCTGTCTGAGAAGAATGTGGTGAACCGGAACCTATGGCTTACCGGACCGGATACGGGAGGGAATTATTTAAAATCCGGAGGATATCTCCTGGGATGGCTGGGTGCGGTTGATGAAAGTACTGATCCGTACCCCTCAGGGGTATGGAATTATTCGTCGCCAACAGGACCGGTAACTGCCCATGTTCAGAATATTCTCTGGATACCGCCAATGGCTAATGCAACTGATCTGAACAATATAAAAAGTGCTATTACAACATACGGAGCAATGCAGAGTTCTTTTTTCTGGACCGACAGCAATTATAATTCAAGTTCAAGAGGATATTACTGCCCTACCTGTACCAGTTCAAATCATGCAATAGATCTGGTCGGATGGGATGATGGATATAGCAGGTTTAATTTTACTTCCCACGCACCAGGAGATGGAGCATTTTTATTCAGGAACAGCTGGGGAACAGGATGGGGAGATCAGGGATATGGCTGGATGTCATATTATGAACCCACAATAGGGAAATATAATGCTGAGTTTCTGGGATCTGATCTAAATGCCTACTCAGGAATATATCAATATGATCCCGCTGGAATGTCAAGTAATTTGGGGGCAGGATCCTCGAATCTCTGGGGGGGCAATATTTTTAATGTTTCCTCAAATGCAACGCTATCAGCGGTTGGATTCTATACGAATGACATACCTGCTACCTATGATTTCAGGATCTACAAAAATCCATCCACGGGAGGACCGTTGGGAGCCACCATCATCTCCCAAAAGACGGGAACTGTACCGATGAGTGGGTATCATACTATTCCCCTTGATACACCGGTGAATCTCTGGGTAGGAGAACAATTCTCTGTTGTGCTTCACATAACGAATTCAGGTTATAATTACCCTATAGCAATCGAATATCCCCCAAATGGACCTGCCGGAAATACATGGAATGCAAGTCTCGGGCAGGGATATATCAGTTCAAATGGTAATTCCTGGACAGATCTTGTAACAATACCGGGCTACACAAATACAAGTATCTGTATCAAAGGGTATACGACCCCCCAGGTTCCATTGGAACTATATACATGAACCGGATTCCTAACGGTCGCATTCTGCAGAGCATCACCAAAGTTCCAATTCCATAAAGTAGGGCCTCCGGAGGAGGTATCTGTGAAGGTAACATTCAGCGGGAGGATACCGGTTGTATTAGAATAGGTGAAGTTGGCATTCAGGTTTGTGGTTATCGGAGTTGTCAACACCCGGATAGTATGGTCTGAGGTGACGTTGCTGAATGAATATGTCGTATTCGGCCCTATCAGATTACCATCAATAGAGAGATTCCTGAGTTGGTACCCGGTCAATGCTGAGCAGGTAAACATTAGAGTTTCTCCATGTAAAACGGTTAAATTCCCTACAGGAGTAATCATCCCGCCAA
>JAZDKH010000185.1:0-3002 GCA_043803325.1 Methanobacteriota archaeon
TCAGAAAAAGTTTGGAAAGAGTCCTGAGGGAAGTGTAGCAGGGTATGGGTATGACTCATTGATGATTATTCAGGAAGCCCTTCTTCATAAGCAGCAGACAGGAAATGTAACCGCATCATCCCTGATTCAAGGATTGGATACCACCCACTACTACGGTGTTACCGGGCCAAAAATTTTTGATGATAAACATGCAGTATACCCAGCGTATGACCGGTATATCTATAGAAATGGAACATTTGAGATACTCTCTACCTCAATCAGATAAAATCCAAACCCCACGGATGGAGTCATCGTCGTCCAGAGGATGAACAGTATCTCATATAGAACCCGGGTAAACCCCGGTCATTTCTTTCAATCCGGATTCTTATCAATAACGAAACAAGAATTGCAATATTCAGTCAGGTTTATCTCGTTTCATACCGGGATACGTATGGGTATGAATGTACCCATTGGAGGTGAAACCTCATCTTTGAAAACAAGAGAATGCGTTGCCTATACTCATGTGGATGCAGAAATACCGATCTGACACAATACCACACATGCGGATGGAAATAAGAGACAGGATATATGGGATGTGGGTTGTATCCCCATACATTCGCAAAAAATGACCTCGTAAGATAAAAATTCAGAGGAGATCGTTTCGGTTGATTCACAAATCACATTGTATTGCAGTAATCCTTGAAACCGATTGTATACCAGCTATGACCGGTTTATCTTCCTACATTCGTTTTTTGGTGGTATTACACCATAAAACCATATATGAATAAATAATGGACATATAAAATTAATTTCAAAAAATTCGGACAATAAAGGCTGTAATATGCAAACAGAAGATTCAAAAAACATCAAACCTCTCAAAGAGACACAGCCGGTAACGACTATTTTCGATGAAGAAAAATTCTTCCGCATCATCACTGAACTACCCGGCATAGCAGAAGAAAAAATTAAGATTGAGATTGCACATTATTCTCACACGGTTACTATTACCGCATCAAATCCCTTAATTCAATTTAAAAATACCGTTCTCATCCCTTGCGACGTTCGATTTTCAAAAAAACAGTTTTTAGATGGGTTTCTTGAAATTATCCTCGAAAAATTACCTTCTGATAACCTCTGATATCCTGATGATTCATTCTTTTGCACATCTGAAACACCTGGCTACCATGTAACAAAATTTGTTTCAAAATTTGCTTTCAGGCAAAAATTCTTTACCTGTACCTAGGCAAATACGGGATAGGTGATGACAATTCCAGATCTGAAAAATATCCCTGATCGATATCTGGCTGGTGGGGATATGTTCCAATTTAGGGAAAAAAGCCAGAATAAGAAAGGCAACTTCCCCAAGTTTCGTGAATTAGTATATCCGTGTTCTGAAAAACCAAGTGCATCTATTGGATGTGCCAGTTGTGAATTATCACGTTGTTTTTTCAGAAACTTCTCCGAAAGTTACTGGGATTATCCCAATGGTGATTGAGGAAGATCTGTATGAAAGAAGAGAGATCAGAAGAAAAATATCCAGGATTTATTATGAAATTAAAATTTCTCCGGGCATCGTGTCTTTTTTCAGTTATGCTTAGGGTACTGAATCTATTTCTATTTAGAAAGGGGTTTTTTGAAGATTCTCACTCCTCTCTTATCAAAATTCCCCATAAAGATCTCATTTCCTCTCATAAGGAACTGATATAAGTCCCCATATACTAGAGGAAAAATGACCGAAGATCTGGAGCAGATAAAGAAGGATCTTGAAACTCAGATCCAACTTGCAGAAGAGCGGCTAAACCAGCTGAAATATCTCCAGGCAGATTTTGATAATTTTCGAAAGTGGTCTGAAAAAGAGAAAGCATCCATCATTGCTATGGCAAACGAGACTCTGATTACGGATCTCCTTGTAATTCTTGATGATTTTGAACAGGCAATACCATCTCTAGAGCAGGAACAAAACAGGGAGGGAATGCAGATGGTCAGGAAAAAAATGATGAAAATTCTTCATTCCTACGGCCTGGAACCCATAGAATGTGTAGGAACCAAGTTCAACCCCCATTTTCATGAAGTAATCTGCAAAGAGAGATGCGAACAAGAATCAGATACGATTCTAGAAGATTTTATCAGAGGGTACCAGTTGAGATCGAAGGTCATCCGGCCTTCTAAAGTAAAGATTGCAGAACATATTGCAGATAGTGAAGGTGAAAACAATGGCTAAAGAAAAAATAATCGGAATTGACCTTGGAACATCAAACAGTGAAGCTGCAGTGATACTTGGGGGGAAACCAACCATCATTCCATCAGCTGAAGGTGCTACGGTAGCAGGAAAAATGTTCCCTTCGTATGTCGCTTTTACCGCTGAAGGACATCTTCTTGTCGGAGAACCGGCCCGTAGGCAGGCAGTGAGTAATCCGGAAGATACGATTACCGCTGCAAAGCGAAAGATGGGCACTGACCATATCTACAAGATTTCTGGTAAGGAATATACCCCCCAACAGATCTCTGCGTTCCTCCTTCAGAAGATTAAACGTGATGCAGAAGCATTTCTCGGAGAACCCATAACAAAAGCGGTCATCACCGTTCCTGCGTATTTTAATGACAACCAGAGAACGGCAACGAAGGACGCAGGAAAAATAGCAGGTCTTGATGTATTACGGCTTGTGAATGAGCCAACTGCCGCTTCCATGGCATATGGCCTGGATCGAAGTGGAGAATACAAAATTCTGGTCTTTGATCTTGGGGGGGGCACCCTTGATGTGACCATCATGGAATTTGGCGGAGGGATGTTCACGGTCCTTGCGACCTCCGGTGATACCCAGCTCGGGGGCACTGATATGGACAATGCAGTGTATGAATGGATTGCAGCCGAATTCCAGAAACTTGAAGGGATCGATATCAGAAATGATAAAATGGCGATCAACCGGGTGAAAGAAGCTGCTGAAAAAGCAAAGATTGAATTATCTACAGTCATAGAAACCGAAATAAATCTTCCGTACGTTTCTGCCACCCAGTCAGGTCCG
>JAZDKH010000186.1:0-3299 GCA_043803325.1 Methanobacteriota archaeon
ACACAGAGTTCCACATCCTTGAAGTTATACTCAATGAGTTGAGATGGACTATCCTTCCAGAATGCGGATGTCATACCAGGGGAGTAGTGAAACGCTTTCACATCTCCAACTTCACGTTCCCCTACTGCATCCAGTCGGTATGATTCGAGTTTCGAACTCTGCATCTTTTTATAGGCAGCAAGGAGATCAAACTCTACTCTTCCCCTGATTGTAGATCGTTCAGACATTCCTTTCAGTCTGGCGAGGGAATCAGGTGGGAGGTTAAGGTTTTTTATTCTTCCAAAAATGAACGGGAGATCAAAGTCTATAAAATTCCATCCCGTCAGAAGGTCAGGATTTTTATCGTTGATATATCCGACAAATCCTGTTAATAGTTCACGTTCGGTATCATAGATGGTGATTTCATGACATGTCTGATTGAAGCACCCGCTCTCGAGAGGTTCGGAGACACGGATTCCTGATGGGGTAATAGTCTTCCCCTGATTTTGCAGGATGAAGGTTTTATAGGCATTATCAAAGGAGTCCCAGGCAGTTATACAGATGATCGCATCTCGATCAGGATTAGGCAGACCGCCTTTATCGTCCTGACATTCAATATCGATGATACAGTACCTGGTTGGGGCCTTTACTTCTTTTGGAATTACCTGCTCATAGGGGACCTGATAGGTATCTGTGGGAATTCTGATTCCCGATGTTATGCCCCTATCAATCATGAAGCGGGTGGCAAACGGGATATCTGCTTCAAAATGAGTGTACTCGTTTCGTACATCTCTGACATCAGTAGGGCGATTGGTATAGAGTCGGCGAACTTCTTCCCGGTGGATTGATTTATACGGGGTTTTGTCAACTTTGATAACCTGCATCGGCAAGGTCCGGGTAGCCTGATCTGCTTTGATATAGAAGTATGGTTGAAAACCGGTGATGAGGACTTCATGAGGAGAGCCGTCTTTTTTTCTCCCAAAGATATGGATTATCGGTCCATCCGGCCCGTTTGAGTATTCCACCTGATTTATTCCGAGTAGGGTATTTCCTGATTCTGAACTGATATCTTTGCTACTAACACTGGAATTTTCATTCCCACTTACATCTGTCGATTGAGGTTTCATTGATTGTGATGTCATGCCGTTCTTCCAGGCAGATCCTTACAGACGCTGGTTACAAAGGCTCCTGCTTTTTTCATATGGTCCTGTTCCCAGGGATCTAGACACCATTTTTCAATGCGTGTTACCCCTTTTCGTCCGATAACTGCAGGAACCCCGAGTGAGCATCCTGATAAACTGTATTCACCATCCAGAATACAGGAACATGGGATTAGTATCTGGTTATCAGATATAATAGCCCTGACCAATTCAGAGATGTGCCATGCAGGACCGAACTCTGTTGCACCTTTCCCTTTGATGATCTCCATGCTCGCTCCCCTGAGTCCGGTTAGAATCTCATTCCTATTTTCTTCATGTACCGGGGATGTGAGTCGGCTGAATATCGGTACTTGATGTTCTCCGTGCTCCCCAAGAATGAAACCCTGATCTGGGATTCCTCTCATATTCAGGGCATAGGAGAATCGGGCACTATCAAGTTGCCCACCGAATCCAATTATCCGGTTCTTTGGGATACCTGTCTGTGATTGGAGATAGTACGTAATAATATCCATGGGGTTTGTTACCACGATGAGGATACCGGAGAATCCAGTAAGCAGGTTGGCACAGTCAGTTGCTGCCGGAAGGTTGGTATGGAGGAGGTCGGCACGGGTCTTCACTGAGGTATTTCTTGGCAGTCCTGCAGTACAAATGACGATGTCACATTTTCGAATTTCTGCAGGGTCTGTGGAGATTGATATATCACATCCTGTATGGATGATATCGAGCCGTTGCGCCTGCAGGAGTTCCTGGTTTTTGTCATGTAATACAATACGGCTGACCAGGCCACGGGCATTGAGAAGGTTTGCGACTCCTCCTCCGATAGTGCCTGCTCCGAATATGGCGAGGCTTGTCATGCCATACTCATACGTCTGGCGAATACATAACTACCATCATATCGATCTCTCTGGTGATGATTCGACTTCAGAACGGTCCGGTTGAGGTTGGCGGCGTTACCCTGAATAATCACCTCATCCTGGCAGCCGGTGTGCTTGGGACTTGTGGTTCATCTCTTGCGCGGATGCTACGGGAAGGGGCGGGTGGTGTGGTAACTAAATCTATCGGCCCTGAACCCCGGTATGGGCATGCCGGCCCATGTCTGGTTGTCCTCGAAGATGGCGTCCTCAATGCCATGGGTCTTCCGAACCCTTCTAAGGATTTCAAAAATGAATTGGAGCAGTTATCAGGAGAGCCCGTGATCGTAAGTATATTTGGGGGAAATCCGGATCAGTTTGCTGAAGTAGCCGAGTGGTTTGCAGACATAGCGGGATCTTTTGAATTAAATGTCAGTTGTCCGCATGCAACCGGCTATGGGGCACAGATAGGGACGAATCCTGACCTCGTGAAAGCGTGTACTTCTGCAGTTGCACGGTTTCATCTTCCAGTATGGGTTAAATTGACGCCCAATGTGACTGACATTACTGCGATTGGGAAGGCTGCTGAAGATGGAGGCGCAGATGCATTGGTTGCAGTGAACACTGTTAAAGCGATGCGGATATCAACCGGGATGAGGCGCCCTGTGCTCGGAAACCGGTTTGGCGGACTATCTGGAAAGGCAATATTTCCAATTGCAATTCGTTGTGTGTATGAACTCTACGAAGCATGTTCAATTCCTGTTGTTGGATGTGGAGGTGTTTCATGCGCCGAAGATGTTATTGAGATGATGATGGCAGGAGCGAGTGCAGTCGAGATCGGATCTGCAGTCAGAGGCAATCCTGGGATTTTTAGTGAGATAACTGCCCAATTATATGATTTTGATGGGGTTATTCCTGATGATATTGTGGGGTGCGCTCATGTCTGATAATCTGCCTGTTCCGGTAAAGGTCATCAGGGTAGTGCAGGAGGCTCCGAATGTAAAAAGCATCTTTTTTGATACCTCATTCGAGTCGGTTCCTGGGCAGTTTGTCATGGTCTGGATTCCTGGTGTTGATGAGATTCCCATGGCGCTCTCTGCACCGAATGCGATAACTGTTCAGGAGGTAGGTGATGCGACAAGGATTCTTGGTAACTCTCAACCCGGTGATAAAATAGGGATTCGAGGTCCTTTTGGGAATGGTTTTACTGCTAGCGGGCAGGTCATGGCAATAGCAGGAGGAGTGGGTGCTGCTCCGCTCCTTCCTCTTGCGCGTTTAGTAGAGGGAATAACCTTTTTGCAGGGTGCCC
>JAZDKH010000187.1:0-2894 GCA_043803325.1 Methanobacteriota archaeon
ATAATCTCGCCACTCATGATCATCTTCGCCCCGCTTTAGGCGAACAAAACGCGGTATCAATGATACGGAGTATCACTCCTCCCGGTTCACATGTTCATTACTGCCACATCTCTTCTGCTGATACGATGTCAGATATCAAAAAACATGCTGCAGGAACTATTGAGGTAACTCCACATCATCTCTTCCTCACATATGAATCATTCAGTCACGCAGACACCCGGGTAAAAGTAAACCCCGCTCTTCGAATTGATTATGAGCGGAGAAGATTATGGAACAACTGGGCCCGTATTGATGTTATCGCTTCAGACCATGCGCCTCACACGATATCTGAGAAATCCGAACCCTTCCCTCTGGCACCATCAGGTATACCCGGAGTAGAGACGATGATCCCTCTTCTGATGGCTGAAGTGCTGAAGGGAAAAATTTCTCTTCCTGACCTTATTGCAAAGACCTCCACAAATCCTGCGGCTATCTTAGGGATACCCACTGCCGGGTTTGAACCTGGTATGCGTGCTGACTTTGCACTATATCCACACAGACCTGAATCAATTGATATCGATCGACTCTCGTCTAAGGCTGGATGGTCACCATATGAAGGGATGGAGGCAGTATTTCCGGAACAGGTCATCATGTCCGGAGATATGGTACTTGATCAGGGGACTTTCATCAGGTCAAATCCAGTTTGGCTACAGGGAAGAGGATTTAACCAGTGAGCATAAATATTATAATGTGCCTTTCCTCATTTCCTATAGGTCCCCGGGAGATCTGATGAAGCATCAAGAGATGATCCATGGGACAACCCGGAAATGGTACATATGTATGGCACCGCCCGGCAGAGGGCGTTTAATGGGTGAAGTACGGCAATAGCCACTTGTGATATACCATTTGTTAATGCCGGGCGACAATTCTTATGAAAAACCCTGATGATATCAGGCAGGCGCTTATTCCTTCAGAAGGTGGCACTCTTCTTACGATCGAGGTATCTGCAGGGAGCCGTGTAGAACGATTTCCTACCGGGTATAATCCCTGGAGACAGGCAATAGGCATCCATGTTAAAGCGCAGGCTTTAGAAGGAAGAGCTAATAAAGCAATTATTTCCCTTATTGCGGATACGTTTGATCTCTCAAAAAGTTCTGTTCAGATCGTAAGCGGGCAAACATCCACTATTAAACGGATATTTATCGAAGGAGTCTCATCGGATACCCTTCATTCAATTCTTGTATCTCTCTTATCCTGATATGGAGACCCGGGTAAATTCCCGATGATTTTTCCTTTCGGTTCGGCTCTCCATCGTATGAATTAAATACTTTGTGTGATGACTGTCTTGCCAGTATTATGAAGATCATTATTCTTACCGGAGGTTGTGGGATTGTATGAGCAGGAGACTACGAAGTACCGGATTCATCTCACCGTTCAGACAGACGGGGTGGTTGAACGGTCTGATGTAGTCGGCGCAATATTCGGCCAGATAGAAGGCCTGCTCGGATCAGAACTCGAACTTCGCGAGCTCCAGCGGCAGGGAAAACTTGGTCGTATTGATGTGAAGATACTGAGCAAGCAGGGAAGAACCTCGGGAGAGATATTAGTAGCTACATCTCTTGACCGGGCTGAAACGGCAATCCTGGCAGCATCCATGGAAACAATAGCCCGTGTTGGCCCCTGTACTGCACAGGTAGCGGTTCAGAATATCGAGGATATCAGAGTTACAAAGCGGAACCAGATCATAGAGCGGGCAAAATCTCTCCTTTTAGAATTCGAAGAACCAGGAATTGATCCCGATTCACTCATAGATGCAGTGAGAGAGAGTCAGCGCATCGAAAAGATTGAGACAATCGGATCAGATAATGTCCCTGCAGGACCAAATGTTCTGAATTCTGACGCTATCATTGTCGTTGAGGGAAGAGCAGATGTGATAAATCTGCTCCGCGCAGGAATAAAAAATGCCATTGCGGTTGAAGGGACCAGTGTTCCAGGCACTATCATCAATATGTGCCATAAAAAAACGGCTACCGCTTTCCTTGATGGGGATAGAGGGGGAGATCTTATCCTTCGGGAACTTCTCGAAGTCACAGACATCGACTTTGTAGCCTTTCCACCTCGTGGTGAATCCGTTGAAGACCTCTCACGCAAAGAGATAATCAAAGCACTGCGAAATAAAGTTCCTATTGAATACGTGCTTGAAGACAGAATCTCGGAGTACCTTGCAGGGAGGGATAAAGAGAGTAAAGACGCCAGACAGAACCAGATGACGCAAAAGGAGGAGGAAGAATCCTCTCATACCCAGGTTGAAGAAAGTAACCAGGTAAGCCCATCGAAAATTGTCCATGCCCCTCAGGAATCAGAACCCGAACAGGTAGAGGATATGGATCATCCATATAAACCGAGATCTGTTTTTACCCATATCAGTGAAGTTCGTCAGCGCGGTGTCATCCGGATACTCTCCAGAGAAGGTGAAGTTGCTCTTGAGATGCCGATATCCCAAATGGATGAACACCCTTTTACTGAACCACAGTCTTACCAGGGGGTGATCATAGATCAAGATGTAAACCAGCAACTCCTTGATCAGCTCTCACTCCTCGGTATCAGGTATCTTGCAGCACCATCGTTCAGCGGTATCGTCAGAAGGCCAGCATCAATCAGGCTAATTCCTTTCAGATAAGCCCTATGCGGCTCATCTCTTTATATTTCTCAACCATATGTATATAGAAGGAGTGATACCGTGCATAAAGATGAACTTATTTCACTCCATCAAATGCTCATTGATGTGAAAATTTATCTTGAACAGATGAATCCTGATTCTGACTTTACTGAGTATGAATCATTGAAGATAACTCCAAATCAGGTCCATCGGAGCAAAGTGGAGCATAAGTATGCGATATTTGTGTTAGGAAACG
>JAZDKH010000188.1:0-3195 GCA_043803325.1 Methanobacteriota archaeon
GGTATACCCAAGACGCTTACACGCAATATCATTAACTTTGAAGTACTGACCGGGTAATCCGCACGAAAGCATTTCATGGAGGAATATCGCATCATTTGCGTTATTAAATACTTCCCGGAATATTTCCTCACTCTCCGCCAAAGCTTCCTCCGCCCGCTTGCGTTCAGTGATGTCACGGATGGATTCGATTGCTCCGGTAATATTCCCAATTTCATCATAGAGCGGGGATGCGATAAACCAGAGATGTGCTCCCCTGCCTTCATTGAGATGCGGGATAAAGATTTCAGAGATTAAGGAATTCCCTTCCTTTTTCAGGAACGGATATTTTGCTACCACTGCCGGGTCATCATGAAGGACGAGATCAACCGTGATCGGGCGCCGTTCGTGGTAGAACGGGAGAGCATATTCATAATTCGCTTTTCCGATCATCTGCTGTGCAGGAACACCGGTCATCTCCTCCATTGCATGATTCCATGCAAGGAGGGTTCCATTTTTGTCAACGACAAGTGTTGCATCTGGCAAGAAACTGATGATTGCCTTCATTCTGCGTTCTGATTCCTGCAGTTGAGCCTCTGCCTTTTTACGTTCGGTGATATCCCTTGATATGCCAAGAACCGAAGTGACAATGCCGTCCAAATTTTTTAATGGGACTAAATTTATATCAATCCATAATTCCTTTATGGGTAACTGAATCATTGCCTCCTTGCGAATACCCTCTCCTGTTTCGAAAACCCTGTGGAGAGTGGCATCTTGTAATTTAAAAATTTCAGGAGAAAACAAATCTTTTCTTGGTTTTCCGACTACCTGATCATATGATAGGTGAAGTAATTTCAGAGCTGCTGTATTGACATACTGGATAATGTCATCTCTTCCAATGATAAAGATCTGATCTGGTGACTCTTCTGTCAACGTGCGATATCGTTCTTCACTCTCCCTAAGCGCTTCAATCTGCCAGATATCGGTAATGTCGCTAATTGCGATATGGACAGTGATCGCCCCCTCACTCCTGGTACTCGCAATCCCTTCCAACCGTGCAGAGAAGACAGAACCGTTTCCCCGCTTGAGCATAAGGGTACAGGTCTGTTTTTTTCTCTGGTTCAATATGAGCTTAAAATACTGGTCCCACGTCTCAAGGTGCTCCGGCGTGATGAATACGCCAAACCCATGATTGATGAGGGTATTCCGCTCAGCACCAAGAAGTGTTACAACGGAGAGATTTGCCTCTGTTACCAGGGTCTTATTGTTTAACGTCAGATACCCAACTGGAGCAAACTCATAGAGGTCAATGTACTTGTCCCGGGATTCCTCAAGTGCAATATGAGCTCTCCTGAGTTCTTCAGTCTGTATCTCTAGTTCGATCTGGTGCACCTGAAGTTCGTGGTTAAGTGCTTCCAGAGTTTGCACATTCATGTCGGAAGAACCACTCGGGGAGTGCAAAAGTTCCTTATCTGCATCATCACGCAAAGTTTGGGTGGTACCTGAGTTTGTTTTATCGGTTGGAGACTTCTTTTTTGCTGTCATCAGTTCCCCGTCTTATCTACAGATAAACACCAGAACAAATTATTGCAATTGTTTTTTATAGATAATAATTGTTTTGTTTAAAATCAAACTAGAAACGTAATTTATAATTAGGGCTTATTACAGCAGAATAAAATCCCGCGAGCGGATCCACCTGAATATTCCCGCCTTTGAGCTCCTCAATAGACTCTACCACCATCGCCACAAACTCCATTGATTCAGATGCGAGAGAAAGATACTGCCGATATATCAGAATCGGGCCAATCCCGTTTATCACATCCCCCCTAATCCGAATCCGGCTAAAATCTCAAAGATCGTAACTTCCCCCCCATACTTCACAAAGTCATGGATTGTCATGTTTCCAGCTACAAACCCATAAGACCTCATCGAATCGTTTCCGACTGTCTGAGATCCGAAGGAGATCATACCGGTAACGTTTACTTCTGTGCCACCAGTCAGACCGGACAGGGCAACCCGCGTAGCTGTGTAATTCCCTTTACTCAGTATCCCATCGGTATAGAGTTCTGATTCCTGGTCCTGCTTCTCCATCCAATCACAGAACACACACCTGATATTACCAGGAATTGTATTACTTTGATCCGGATGCATAATCAGAGATCAAAATGGGTCCGGCTCTCTTCACCGAAACATCTGATTCAAGGTTGTCCCCTCCAGATAAAGACCGGGACACTGAAGAATCTTCAACGGTCATTATCCAGGAAGCATACGTTCCATTATCGTTGTTCCCATGAGTCGCGAGTAAAGAAGTTCCATCGGTTGTGATGGTAGTACTGGCATAATCAGCACCGGTAAGACCCGCGAGAATAAGGAATAAACAACAGGTCATAATTGCATTCCAGTTCATTTTCCAGCCTCGGCTCTGAAAAAAGAAACGGATTATGCGAGGATGCTACCGGCGTACGCGTCAGCCCAGGTCTCAATAGCATCCTTGATCGCATCAGTCACATAACTGGAGAGGCTGATTGAATTCCGCTTTACCGTAACGGTGTACTTCTCACCGTTGGTATGATTGCACTTGATCTGAACGGAGAACCCATCTTCTGAACTGCCAGTTGAGGGGGTTCCACCCATAGCGGTTCCGAGTGGAGCAGTTCCGATGATCGTGCTCTTGTCAGTTGCAAAACCGGCTGCGATATTTGCGACGATACTGATCTGTCCGACCGTCTTAGCCAGACCGTTTTCATAGATGACCTTCCCGGTGTACCGCTCGGTTCCCTTCAGGCACCCGTCAATAGTTACACCGCCAGAGACATAATCAACACATCCCCAGGGGTTGTTCATGATGATGTCAGTGATCAGAGCCTGAAAAGTTGCCATATCTTCAATCGGAGAAGTGAGCTTCCTAAGAGCCGACTTAACCGCTGCATTCTGAATAAAATCTGCCATGTTCGTTTTCTTCACCCGAACGACTCCGGCATATAATAATTTGGGTTGAGTTTAAAAATAGTTTTAAAGCGTAAGAGAACGGACAAATATTTATTGCTGAATCCGGGATCGAGCCGCGTCTATGTGTGCACAACTCGAAAAATTAGTTACCCACATCCCATTAAGGGTCTGTAACAAAATAACCTGATCGATTTTAACTCATATTGGGTGATATATTATAATTCCATTTTCCGTGAAAAATATCCATGGTCATATTCAAATTTTCAATTT
>JAZDKH010000189.1:0-4675 GCA_043803325.1 Methanobacteriota archaeon
TTAAAAATCAGCAATTTTCAGGTGAATTATTGAAATTAAGTTATGATAATTAGGCTGCTCATCAAATAATATCTGATCTGTATGGGGTATAATGCAATATAATTATTTAGGGACTAAATATTCCTTAATTTTACTCAATATTCCTTAATTTGTGAAAATGCGTTAAAAATCAAGTTTCATTGCTCTCTCAAAAATTCAGATATTTGATATAAATTGGGTGGTGGTCATAATTACTCTACCATTTATTTCTTATTTATGTCACATTTTTTGTATGCTCATATAATTGCCTATTCTGGTTAATTTGATTATGATTCGGGGTGTTTTTCTACAGACTAATATAATGGGGTCTAACCCCTTTATTTCCACTGGATTTTCCAAGGTGGGTGCGCATTTTCGGTTTTTACGCCTAAAAGGTTAAGAATTATTTTTTCCTATCCCTGTATCGGGCACGAGTTTTTACAACGGAACTCGTATTTTTTTCATTGAAGAATAAATATTATAAATTTAGGCACTTATTTATTCGCTAATTATTCTCCATATGTTCTAATATCTACTTATTCCGGGGTTTTCTTCGCCTGAAATTAGTAAGATATATATCTATGACCATCAAAGTAAATTTGACCAATCATAATCTGGGGTTAGATGGTCAGACATCTAATGGGGTAGATCAGAATGAATAACAGAAAATTGCGTTGGATGCTTGTCCTGATAATGGTTGTCCTGCTTCTTCTGCCAGGATTTGGAGCAGCAATACGACCAACATCAGCACTCTATGATAAGACAGGCCTCACCACAACAATAGATGCGACCTGTATCGGAACCCTCATGGTCGATCATGATATGGAGTGGCAGCAGGGAAATTCGCCTAATGGAGATTTAAAGGATAATACATTACAAGGCGATGAAGTCAGGACTGACATTACATACCATGAAGATACTATGGCGGTGGCTGGATCAACCAAGTACTCCAAAGAGTATAGCATGGATGGCTCAAATGCGACGGCAGGTACTGATAATTTAGGGGTTAGGCATATGGTTAATTATGAGGCTGATGAGAGCCAAAATGGCCTGATGCTTTGGGATGAGTCGGGTACGATATCACAATATGGGACAGGTACCAATAATGAAACCGCTCCATTAAAGTGTGTCTTTGCATCCAATGGAGAGACCGGGGCAGGGGCCTTTGCTGGATCCGTCAGTGCAGGCAGTCTAATGAATGTCGAAGAAGTTGCTTTAGTAACTCAGATGGGGGGCAGTTCCATTGCAGATAACGCCAAGGTTCCGGTCAGTCTGCGCTATAACTTTGATGCACAAGGGCTGGATACTGATACTAAAGACAAACTGGCAAGTGGCTCGGCTTCTGTCTACACGAACACTGGGTTCGAGACCTATAATAAGAATCCCGAAGATGCGAATACTACGACCATGATTCGTGACCACCAGAATACTCAGGTACGGGGACTGTTCGACCTTGCACAAACAGTAGGATATACCTCCACTGTCTAATCCTTTTTTATGGATACATCAGTAATTGATCCGATAGAGATTCTGATCTCCGGGTTTCGGAGTCAGGAAAAAGAACACCGGGCACGGTGTATGAATGATATCGTGCAGTATGGGAAGGAAGCAGTCCCCTTGCTTATTGATCAGTTACAAGATGAGGATTGGAAAGTCAGATATCGTGCAATTGAAGCCCTTGGCAAGATACAGAGTGTTGATGCTGTTCCTGAACTTATCTTGACGTGTTCTGATGAAAAAGACCATGTCAGATATATGGCAGCAAAAGCACTGGGATTAATTCAAAGTCAAAAAGCCGTGCCCATTCTGATTCAACTTCTTCATGATAAGCACCCCTATACCAGAGGAATATCATCCGAAGCCCTGGCTGCCATACAGGATCCACGAGGTAAGAAACCTCTGGAGATGGCTCTTATAGAAGAGAAAGACCCAGTCGTAAAAGAGCGAATCAGTAAAAGTCTAATTTCCCTGAATAAAAAAGAATAAATTTTCTTATCTTATCTTTGTTCCCGGTTCAACCTCCCGAAGAGGGACCAGCAGGGAGGCTTCTTCTCCTGCTGCAAGAATCATCCCATTACTATCGATTCCAAATATTTTAGCCGGTTTTAGGTTCATAACCGCAACAACATCTTTACCAATAAGATCTTCGGGTGAATAAAACTGGGCAATCCCACTGACGATCTGTCTTACTTCTGATCCAAAACTTACCTGGAGTTTCAATAGTTTATTGGACTTTGGAACGTTTTCAGCAGTAAGAACCCTTCCTATTTTAAGTTCGACCTTTCCGAATTCTTCGATGGTGATAGTGGTATCTGGTTTTGATGCTGCGGTAAGAGCATCAACCCGCTCCTGGAGTGCTACATCAAAACCGAGAATCTGTTTCTCATCAAGTTTCTCAAATATAATTGAAGGGGAGGGGAGCGGTCCTGGTACGAGGTCTACCAGTCCTTCTTCATATCCAACCGAATCGATATCTTCTGTCATACCAAGTTGATCCCAGAGTAAATGTGCCCGATCCGGCATTACCGGTTCGATAAGGAGGGTCAGTGCTTTTACTAACTGCAGGCAGTTTCTCATTACCTGAGCCATTGCAGGGAGGTCAGTTTTTGCGAGTTTCCAGGGTTCCCGAGTCTGGATATAATTATTACCATACGCAGCGAGAGTGAGAATCCCGTCGACAGCCCCTTTAAAGTCATACGATTCTACCAGAGCAGTTACCGTCCGGATAGTTTCACGGATTCTATCCTGCACTTCTGGTTCGACATCAGCAGCAGGAACCCCTCCAAATTGTTTGTATGAGAGATGAAGTGAGCGATATACGAAATTTCCGAAGGTATTTACAATCTCAGAGTTCACCCGTTCAAGAAACAATTTCCAGGAGAAGTTCAACTCTTTGGTGTGGCTGGTATAGGTGAGGATATAGTACCTGAGGTAATCACTGGGGAGACCGTGATCCAGATAATCATCATTGGTCCATACCACGTACCCACGGGTCTTAGAAAATTTATGATCATCTATCTTGACCATCCCTGATGCAACTACAGCATATGGGGTGCCATATCCCGCTCCTTTGAGCATTGCCGGCCAGAATACACAATGGTGATAGGTGATATCCTGTCCGATGAAGTGGGTTATTCGTGCTTTGTCCTCACACCAATAGTCTTTCCAGTCAGTACCTGCCTTTTCTGCCCATTCTTCTGTAAACCCGATGTATCCGATAGGAGCATCAACCCAGACATACACGACAAGATCTTCATGTCCGGGAAATTTTACTCCCCACTCCAATGTCCTCGTAATACACCAGTCACGGAGATCCTCATTTATCCAGCCGAGTGCATAATTGATAGCATTATCAGTCCCTTTCAGATCCTTCAAAAAGTCTTTCAGATATTGCTGAAATGATGATAGTTTGAAGAAGTAATGTTCCTGTTCTCTAAATTCGGCAGATGTTCCACAGATTTTACATGTGGGCTGCAAAATCTCTCCAGGTTCAAGATGCTTTCCGCATCCCTGATCACATTCGTCACCCCTGGCTGGTTTATTGCAGTGAGGGCAGATACCCTCAAGATATCTATCAGGGAGGAATTTCTTACACTTTGTACAGTACGCCTGTTGAATGATTTTTGGATATACGTGACCCCTTTCGATCAACCGGTTGACAATATGATTGGTTCTTGCATGAGTTGCTGGATCATCAGTCATCCCAAAGTGATCAAACCTGACATTCATGCGCCTGAACGTTTCAGCAAAATGGGTGTGATACCGCTCCGAAATCTTTCGCGGTGATACACCTTCTGCTTCAGCACTCACGACTATTGGGGTCCCATGGTTGTCTGAACCGCAGATAAAGACGGCCTTTTCCCCTTTTCGTCTCATATATCTGACATAAAAATCTGCAGGGACATATGTCCGAAGGTGACCGAGATGGCAGGGTCCATTTGTGTACGGAAGTCCACAGGTGACTAGCAGAGGCCGACTGTTCATCACTACATTTTTGGGGTTGCTATTATAAATAAGATCATCAGATATGATGAAAAAAATCCGGTTTAATACGATATCTCTCGGATCAGAGCCAGATCAGCCGGATATATCTTCTCTGATTCATTTTGTCAGATCATACCGGGGGGAGCGAGCAGATCTCATCACATTTCATCTGATTCAATCATTATCGGCCCAGATAGGGGCCGGGATATCGTCACCAGGTGCAGGTGGAGTCTTCTGTCTTCCCCGAATCGAGGGGGCCATTACCTGTACTTCAGATGAATGTTTCCATGATTCATCTGACATTATTGCCGATGCCCTCCTGATGGTACATGTCGCAGGTCCCGTGCGTTCCGTCCTCCCTGCTCCTCATCTTACCCACGGTTACCCGGATACAAATGATGAAGAACGGTGCGCCGATTATTGCGATGAGTTTGCCGGTCTTCTCAGGGATATGCGTGATAAAGAAATCATCAGCCATTACCTTCACGCAAAAGAAGTAAATCCCATCGAGATAGAACGGATCGCATCCTCAAAAATTCAGATTATTATTCCTGGAGGGGATGAGAATATTCAGGGTGCCCTTCTCGAACACCAACATCGAATCACGCTTCATAACTCTCTGGTTGCAATGCTCGAGAATCTTATTGATCACTACGATATCAGGCACCTTACT